>NZ_BAAHAP010000003.1:0-122820 GCF_054777495.1 Echinicola sediminis
GTGTGTTCGTTTTTTATTGATAATTAATATTTTCCCAAACCAGCAAATCTTCAATCCTTTCCAAATTCAAGTTTTCTGATTCATTAATTGCTTGAATACGGTTTGCAAATTTCTCCAAAGTCAATTCCGCTTCTTTGATTGCTTTTTTCAAGTCATCTCTTTGCAACCGAAATTTTCTTTTCTTAGGAATAGGAGTAAACTCCTCATCAAACTCTTGAACTGTTAGGTCAAAAAAAATCTCGTCATTTTCAAATTTTACTATTGGTGCAGGGTGTCCTTCATAAAAAGATTCTTTGCCGTTTGATATGTTTCTCCAAAACTGGATATCGCCTAAATCTCCACAACATTGAGGATAGAAAAGTCTTTCTCCATTAATTTCAAGGACATAACCACCAAACAATGGACTTGCTTGCTCTCGGTCATACTCGCCTTTTCGTAATTCCTCGGTATGATCAACAACAATTTTTTTCAAGTTGTCGTCACTTAATAGTTCAATTTCGTAAAGTGACGCTCCAGGGTCAAATGGCTTCAAAGAGTCTTTAAATCCTGCCTTTTTGTATGACTCATTATTGAAGTTGTCCCATTCATTTGGATATTCCCAATAAGGTCCATGTTCAGGAGTTTCAACACCCTGATTTGCATATCCAATTTCTATTACTGGTATTAATTTCATTTTCTTTTAATGACACACAACTTATGGCTAAAAGTATTACGTTTAAATCTGCTATATCTTCCTGTTTTCAAACGCTTACAATCGATTATAAACGTTTGAAAACCGATCAGTCCCAAACATAGCCAATCCCCAAAAAACAAAAAATACCCTGCATGGGGTATTTTTACATAGGTATTACTTTTTATTTATCTGACTATCCGGGATTTTGCACGTAGCATTAACAAAACAATACCTGAATAAAAGAACAGAAAAAATAAAAACCTCATAAGATTTGGTTACGTGCAACATTACGGTTACTCATATTTATTTAACCACCGAAGACACTAAACCTACACCAAGGACACCAGAAAATATTTTTAAAAACCTTAACCTCCTCTGAGTCCATTGCGCCCTCTGTGGTTTTGTAAAAAATCAGGGCCAGTATTTCATTCCTCCCGCACCTTTGCGCCGCGGCGTAGTACAACTGACGGGACGACAGTCCCCTTTGGGCACTTTGTGGGTATTAATCTTTCCTCCCTGATACAGTTTTTTTTAAACCACGGAGGACGCAAATGGGATCAAGCAATATTTCTGGGGGTACGAAGTACAATGTACCAAGTAAGAGACTTGAAAGCCGAAGGTTGAATGTCCAAAGCCAGATTTAGAGCTTTCGGCCTTAGGCGTTCGGCTTTCGCTTTTCCAGGATCAAGCAATATTTCCTCTACTCCCCAACTTTTCCGCTTGATCCTACAAAGACACAAAAAAATTCCCCCGTGCCCTTAGCTACCTCCCTGGTTTTTCCAAAAGCATCCCCTCCCCCTCCCTACACAGCGGTAGTTGAACCCAAACAAAAACAGCCACCCGCTGAAGCGGATGGCTGTTTCTAGGTTGTTAGGACTCTATAGTATTAGAGGTTGTATACTGTTATTCCTTTGTTGCAAAATCCGGATAGGCGCGCATGCTGTGCTCATTGATGTCCAATCCTTCCACTTCTTCGTGTTCATGTACACGAATGCCCACTGTTTTCTTCATGGAATAGAAAACCACAAAGCTAAATGCCAAACAGAAAGCCCCTACTGCACCAATGCCGATCAGCTGGGAGATCAACTGTGAAAATCCTGCCAGATCGCCAAAAATACCCACAGCCAATGTTCCCCAGATGCCTCCTACCAAGTGCACGGATATCGCACCAACAGGATCATCTACTTTCACTTTGTCAAAGAACACCACAGCAAACACGACCAAGGCACCTCCAACAAATCCGATAATGGCGGCCTCATTTACCGACATCAAATCCGCTCCCGCAGTGATGCCTACCAATCCGGCCAAAACACCGTTCAGCACCATGGTAATATCATAGGACTTGAATTTCCAATAGGAGAACAATAAGGCCCCAAAAGCTCCTGCCGCACCCGCTATAGAAGTGGTCACAAATACCTTGGAAACCGTTCCAGGATCGGCAGTCAACACCGAACCACCGTTAAATCCGAACCAGCCAAACCACAGCAGGAATACTCCGATCACGGCCATGGGAATATTATGGCCAGGAATGGCACTCATGCCCTTTTCGGTATATTTACCGATCCTAGGCCCCAAGAGGTAGGCACCGACCAAAGCTCCCCATCCACCTACTGAATGGACAATGGTAGAACCTGCAAAATCATAAAACGGGGTACTCAGGCTATCCAAGAATCCTCCGCCCCATTTCCACATGCCCACGATAGGGTAACAGATGGCTACATACAGAACAGAGAAAATGATAAACGGCCCCAACTTGATTCGCTCCGCTACAGCACCAGATACGATCGTGGCGGCAGTGGCAGCAAACATGGCCTGAAAAATAAAATCGGTGAAAAAGGTGTAGCCTTCATTATAGGCAAACGAATCCCAACCTTCCGGCAGGCTAAGCCCCAATCCACTGAGGCCAAAGAAACCTCCGACAAAAGCTTCCCCTGGATACATCAGGTTAAAGCCTACAAAAGCATAGGTCAATAATCCCATTGCCGGGATTACGGTATTTTTAAATAGTATGTTTACGGTATTTTTTGCCCGGGTAAGCCCGGCTTCCAACGCTGCAAAGCCAAGGTGCATGATAAACACCAATATGGTTGCTACCATCATCCACACATTGTTGATGGTAAATAATTCTTGATTCATTTGAATGACAATTAATAGTTACTTAAGATTATCTGGAATGGAGGTTTTTTATAAGGCTTCGGCCCCGGTATCTGCATTTCTCACACGGTAAGCCTCCAACACGTCTGTGACAAAGATCTTTCCGTCCCCAATCTCTCCTGTCCGGCCTTCCTTGAGAATACAATCGATCACTGGTTTCACCAAATCATCAGTAACTACAATATCTAACTTAGTCCTGGGGATAAAAGCGGGCTCAAAGGCCACTCCTCTATACGTCTCCATCTTTGCATGCTCCAGCCCCATACCCTTTACTTCATAAAAAGTAAGGAATTTTACACCAAGAGCAGCAATACATCGCTGAATCACCTCAAATCGAGATGTTCTAATAATTGCTTCTACTTTTTTCATTTTATTTAACTGACAAACTGTTTGATTGAAATAACAACCGTTTTTCAATAATTTGGCTACAAATCTAATAACCATGATTGTATTTAACACCATAAAAAAGAAAATATTTATCAAAAGCAGGGAAACTAGGGTGTTTTCACAACCAAAACCCATCAACAAAGGCGATTTTCCTGAAAAAACCCGTTTTTTTTCACACTTTTCACCTCACTTCCATTTTTTGGAATGCTTTATGGTCACTTTCTAAAGAATGTCTTAATTTTAGGCACCAAAACAAACCAGATTCACAAAGCAACACTCTACTTAATGAACAAACCGACACTTTTAATACTCGCAGCAGGAATCGGCAGCAGATACGGAGGGAATAAGCAAATAGATGGTTTTGGCCCTAACGGGGAAACAATCATAGAATATTCAATCTATGATGCCATCCGGGCTGGATTCGGAAAAGTGGTTTTCATCGTTCGCGGGGAAATCCTTGAAATGGCCAAAGAGATTTTTTTGCCCAAGCTCAACGGAAAAATCGAGGTGGATTTTGTCATTCAGTCATTGGACAGCTTGGTCCCATCAGAGTTCCAACACCCCGACAGGAAAAAACCTTACGGCACCGGACATGCTGTACTTTGTGCAAAGGATGCTATCCAAGAACCATTCGCCGTGATCAATGCCGATGATTTTTATGGAAAGGAAGCGTTCAGAGAACTTGGAAACTTCCTAAAGAATGATGTCAGAGAAAACCTTCATTGCATGGTGGGCTATGCCCTCAAAAACGTCCTTTCAGAAAATGGAACGGTAAGCAGAGGAGTCTGCGAAACCAATGGAAATGCCAAGCTCATCGGGATGACCGAAAGGACGGCCATCGCCAAAGAAGGGGATAAAATTTTCAGTCGTGAAAACGGAAATGTTTTGGAAATTGATCCCGATACACCGGTGTCCATGAACTGTTGGGGCTTCCACCCTTCCTTCTTTGAAGAAACGGAAAGAATGTGGAAGGCCTTCTTACCTGAAAACAAAGAGAACCTCAAATCGGAATTTTATATTCCTTCTGTGGCCAACACCTTGATAGAAGAGAACAAGGCAGCCATCACCCTCCTGGAAGGCGGGAAAACCTGGTTTGGGGTCACCTACCCTGGAGACAAACCGGTAGTCGTGGCCGCCCTCAGGCAGCTTCATGATGCTGGAGACTATCCTGAAAAGCTCTGGGATTAACAACCACCCAGGAGATCCACTATATTAAAACAGTTTAATAAAATTCATCTATTGGCCTAATACTTGTTTTTATTTCCAAACGTGCCTGTTCCGAATAAAAGCAGGGGTGTTTGAAAACCAATCATTACTCATGAAAAAAGTTCTTTTCTCCCACAGCCCCATTTCGACCAGCTTGGCCCTGCTGATCCTCAGGCTCAGCACATCAGCCATGATGATGACCCATGGATGGGCAAAAATCGCCAACTTCAGTGAATACCTTACCAAATTTCCTGATCCTTTGGGGATAGGCACCGCCATTTCCCTACAGCTCACTATTTTTGCGGAGTTTTTCTGCGCCGTTTTGCTGGCGCTGGGCTTTATGAGCAGAGCAGTCCTGATCCCTATGATCATCACGATGATTGTTGCCGCTTTTGTTATCCACAGCGGAGATCCCCTGGGCGACAAGGAGCTTTCACTCCTTTATTTAACGGCCTTTCTGACCCTTTTCCTGACCGGGCCCGGAGCTATTTCCATGGACGCCCAAATATTGAAAAAAAACAGGTACAGATAAAAAAAAGCCGGGAAGTTGAAGTTCCCGGCTTTTTTTATACCATCCTTGAAGTCTCTATCTGATTAATGATATCCTCATAATTGATTTTATCCCAGTTTTGGGTAATGAGCGGATCAGCCATCACCTTATCCATTATTTCATCCTGAAGCTTGCCCTGGGCATAGGCATCGGCATATTTCATATCGGAGAAGGTCACCATGGTATAAAGCGGAATCCACTCATTCGGGTACAGCTCATGCAGCTTGGCCTCGATCTTTTTCCGAATGATAAATTTCGGATTGGCCACACTGTCCCGCATTTCTATAAAGTTGTCCCTGGCCATCTGGCTGATGGCATCAGTGTCAGGTTTTCTTATTTTCTGAAACTTCTCGAATACCAACTCCCATGAAGTGGTCCCGTATTTTTCGATCAGCTCGTCCAAAATATAGCAATCTTCAAAACCACAGTTCATACCCTGGCCAAAGAAGGGAACCATCGCATGGCAAGCATCTCCGATCAGCAAGGACTTGTTCTTTAACCATGGGAAACACTCCACATTGATCAATGAGGAAGTCGGATTGTTAAAAAACTCCTCCGTCAAATTAGGCATGAGCGCATAAGCATCATCAAAGTAAGTCCTGAAGACACTTTCCAGGTCACTTTTATCATTGATTTTGTCAAAACACACCTTTTCTCCTTCAAATGGCAGGAATAAGGTACAGGTAAATGATTTATCTGGATTGGGCAAGGCGATCAACATAAACAGGCCCCTTGGCCAAATATGCAGTGCATTGGGGTCCATGGCAAACTCACCCTCTGCCGTAGGGGGAATGCTCAGTTCTTTGTATCCATGGGAAATATACTCCTGCTTGTAGTTAAGTCGGGTCTGCTTTTGCATGGCATCACGCAAAGAAGAATAAGCTCCGTCGGCACCGATAATGACATCGGACTCATTCGTTGATTTCTGCCCCTCCCCAGAGGTTAAACTCAAGGAGGTCTTTGAAATCTCTATTGCATCGCATAGATGATCAAAGAAAACCTTTACCCCTTCTTTTTCGGCTTCATCTATCAGCACCCGATTAAATTCCCTGCGTGAAATGGAATAAATGGCTTGCCCCTCCTTTCCATACGGCAAGAATGTTGTCTCGCCATGCTCATCATGGATTCTTCTTCCGTACATCGGAATAGCCATGGGCTTGACAATATCACTTATCCCTATCTTTTCCAAAGCCTTCCAGCCCCGGTCACTTAAAGCCATATTGATAGACCGGCCCTCCTTGCTGTTTTTCTCATCACGCAAATCCGGACGCTTCTCATAGACATTTACCTCCAGACCTCTTTTCTGAAGAAAAATCCCTAGAAGAGAGCCTATCAAGCCAGCCCCAATAATACTCACATTGTTATTCTTCATCTGTTTTAATTCGATTAAATAGGTTTGTATGTTAGGTTCTTTTAGTTAAGCAAATTTTTTTAAAGAACGTTCCAATATCTGTGCAAAACGAAACACATCCTCAAAACTGTTATAAAGTGGAGTAGGCGCCACCCTGATCACATTGGGATTCCTCCAGTCACCGACAATTCCGTTCTTATAAAACTCATCAAAAACGGCCTTTCCCCCCTTATGGATGAGCAGGGACAACTGACAGCCTCTTTCTTCCGGATTTTCAGGGCTTATGATCTCCAGCACCCCATTGTCTCCGTTGATTTCCTTGATCAGCAACTCCAAATAACCTGTTAAGCGGATACTTTTTTCCCTTAAGCGTTCCATTCCCGCGGCATGAAAAATATCCAAGGAAGCCTGATGTGCAGCCATACCAAGGACATTGCCGTTGGAAGTCTGCCATCCGTCTGCCCCATACATGGGCTTAAAACCCTTTTTCATTAAAAAGCGCACCTCTTCATCATGACCCCACCAACCGGCAAAGCGGTTGATCCCTGGATCATCGGCATACCTTTCATGCACATAGATACCCGCCACATTGCCGGGACCTGAATTCAGGTACTTATAACTGCACCAGGAAGCAAAATCCACCCCCCATTCATGCAGCTGCATGGGATAGTTCCCCACGGCATGTGCAAGATCAAAGCCCACTTTGGCCCCTACCTCTTGCCCTGCCCGGGTTATTGTCTTCATATCAAACACCTGCCCCGTGTAATATTGTAAACCGGCCATCATGACCAAGGCCAACTCCTCTCCTTCTTCGACTATTGCCCGGACAATGTCTTCTGTCCTCAAGAGGTGTTCCCCTTTCCTGGGAGCCACTTCCACGATAACCTCCTCCGGGTCGAAACCATGAAACCTTGCCTGGCTCTCGAGCATATACATATCGGATGGAAAAGCCCCCGCCTCTGTAAGGATCTTCCGACGTTTACCTTCGGGCTTATAAAAAGAAACCATCAATGCATGAAGGTTGCTCGTAAGGCTGTTCATCACCACTACCTCATGCTGCTGGGCCCCCACTATCCCGGCCAAGGCTTCCTTTCCTCTTTTGTGTACAGCAAACCAAGGCTCCTCCCCCTCAAAATGTCCATCTACCGCTTTTTCGGCCCAACTTTCCAGTTCTCTGTCCAAATAGGCCTTTACGGACTTTGGCTGCAGGCCAAGGGAATTGCCACAAAAGTAGATGGCATCCTTGCCATTGACCTTTGGAAAATAGAACTGATTCCGGTATTCCCTTAGGGGATCCTCCTGATCCATCTTCTGGGCATATGCCTGGCTATATTCGCTAGGGTTCATATTCAAGGCTTTTGTATCGTTAAATTCAGGCAAAACCTAAAACTTACTTTTCCATTTTGGTCCCGCACTTGGCACAGGTGGTATGTTCCGGGTTGCTCCAAAACCGCTCCATAATGGGCGGCAACTGGTTGACGATATCCGTTACCACTGCATATTCCTCATAGAGTTTATGGCCGCAGTTTTCGCAGTGCCAGATAAAACCGTCCTTTTCTCCTTCCCTCCTGTACCGTTCAAAAACCAAGCCTATGGTATTGGCGGGACGCCTCGGACTATGTGGCACCCTCGGAGGCAAAAGGAAAATCTCCCCCTCTTTGATCTCTATATCCTTCGGCGTACCCTCTTCAATCACTTTCAGCACGATATCTCCCTCCAGCTGGTAAAAGAATTCCTCTCCCTCATTGTAGTGATAATCTTTTCGGGAGTTTGGCCCTCCTACTACCATTACAATAAAGTCTTCGTTCCCCAGGTATACCTGCCTGTTGCCCACAGGAGGCTTTAACAAATGACGGTTATCATCGATCCATTTTTTAAAATTAAACGGTTTGGCTAAAGACATTTTATCAGTGGTTTTGGTACAAGTTTTTTTAGGCAAGCTTTCACTGCCTAAATGGATTTATCAACATCCGAAGAATGTCGGTTTTGGAGCCCTAAAAGTAAAAAAAAAGTACCAGTTTTTTGATTCCTAGACCTAACAGCTTTACCTCCTGAACTAAAAATATGACCTCATTTCGGCTTTTTTGATTACTTTGGCAACCTGTACCATTTTCAAACCTCCCTGCCACATGTCATCGCACCATTTCGTCAAAGAACAACAGGAGCCGGCTTTGCTGATTCTGGACACCAACCATATAGGATATGATCAAATTGCCCCGCTGTTGGAATGGGTTCCTACTGTACTTGTAGCTGAAAAAGAAGTGGAAAAGGTCACTTCCTGGGGGATCAAAATCGATGTGATATTGGCCTCAAGCGATTTCCAAAAGCTGCATTATCAGCTATTGGAGGAACAGTTTCCCCTCCGCTTTATGACCGTAAAACAAAATGATTTTCTTGAAGAGGGACTGCAATACCTCATCGCTACCAAACACCCTGCCGTCAACATCATAGGCTTTGACCATTTGCAGCTTTTCTCCATGGAAGCCAAACTGGACCTGATCAATATGGTTGTCTTTGATGGACCGATACGCTACTTCCCTGTCCGGGAAAAAACCTTCAAAAAATGGTTCCCAGAAAGCTCGGTCCAGCTACATGCCCCAGAAGGTTCGCTTATCGAGATGAAAACCGCCACAGACAGCCAGTTGATCAAAATCCAACACGCCACTTTTGTGGAGACGGGAGAAGGAACTGTTATCTTTCAATCCATGCAGCCCTTTTGGATCGGGGAAATGGTGAGTTAGTAGTTAGTAGTGAGTATTGAGTCGTGAGTCGTGAGTCGTGAGCTCAGAGTATTTTAGGTGGTATCAAGATAGAATGGGGTTAAGAAACCCAAGTTCCAAAATGAAATTACCCAAGTTATAATTTCTTCACCACTTCCCGTTTAGGAATCGCTATGCTCCACATTCCCCTGAGGTCTCCTATTTTATGCCCCTTAGCTTTGTCCTCAGGATAGAGCTCCTGGAGTTTTTTGAGGGTTCCCTCAGCAATGTCTTTCCCTGGCTCTCCATGGCAATTTAAACACAGCTCACCCGGAATCTTAATGGGCTTGGTATACAGTAAAACTTCCCCATTCTTAATTTCCTGCACATTGGGTTTGCTGGCCATACCTTTTTCCTCATTGTACTCATAAGCCTGCAGCAACATCTCCTCCTCTTCCGTTGGCCTATCCACGGGATTACGATAATCATGGGACACCCTACGGACAGAGACACCGAACTTATCACTCACTGCTTTCAGAGAGGGCAAGGCCTCCACCTGACAAAAAGCCACTGCTCCTTCAGGTCCTTGCTCTTCCAGCGCCTTAGTCAATTTGGCCATCAGTTCTTCTTGGGCCGCTTGGCTGATTTCATTTCCCCATTCCAAGGCTTTATTGATAATATCCACATCATCGACCTTTTTTATCTCCATGGACTGGTTTACTTCATCTAAAACGGACTTATCCACTTTTTCGCCAGAACCGCAAGAAACCAGCAGAGGAATAAAGGATGCAATTAAAAGAGATCTTAACATAAGCTTCCAGATTTATGTCCAAAGTTAATTTTTTCTTGCCTTCAAAACCAGTTTTGACCAGAATCAGGGAGCAACCACCGGGTAAACATTGCCTATTGATCAGGCAAAACAGGCTATTACAATGTCACTTATTTTCTTAATTTTGCCTTGCATAAAGTAAAAACAGCCATGCTTGATAAGTTAGAGCACATAAAAGACCGATTTGAGGAAGTGGGCCAGTTGATTGTTCAGCCGGACGCGATGTCCGATATGGGCAAGTACACCAAACTCTCCAAGGAATATAAGGATTTGGAAAAAGTCGTTGCGGTATACGACGAATACAAACTTGTCCTGGAAAACATCGATAGCTCCAAAGCCATTTTGGATACTGAAAAAGACCCTGACTTTAGGGAAATGGCCAAGGCTGAGCTGGACGAACTGAAAGAGAGGCAGACAGTACTGGAAAAGGAACTCAAGCAAATGCTGATCCCCAAAGACCCCAATGATTCCAAGGATTGTATCCTGGAAATCCGGAGTGGAACCGGTGGGGATGAGGCGGCGATTTTTGCAGGGGATCTCTTCAGGATGTACCAACGCTTTGCAGAAAAGCAAAACTGGAACCTTACCATATTGGACCTTACCTTTGGTTCCGCGGGAGGCTACAAGGAAATCATCAGCACCGTCTCCGGCGCCGATGTATACGGCATGCTGAAATACGAATCAGGAGTACACCGGGTGCAAAGGGTCCCTGCCACCGAGACCCAAGGACGGGTGCATACCTCCGCCGCAACTGTAGCTGTGCTGCCGGAAATGGAAGATGTGGACGTGCAAATCGATATGAACGATGTCCGCAAAGACACTTACTGTTCTTCAGGACCGGGTGGGCAGTCGGTAAACACCACCTATTCGGCTGTAAGGCTTACCCACGAACCCACAGGAATCGTAGTAACCTGTCAGGACCAGAAGTCCCAGATCAAGAACTTCGAAAAAGCCCTGAAAGTGCTTCGTTCGAGAATCTATGAAATCGAGCTGGCCAAACACAACGAGGCAGTCGGGGCGCAAAGAAAATCCATGGTGGGCAGTGGGGACAGATCAGACAAAATCAGGACCTACAACTACCCACAAAGCCGGGTAACCGACCACCGTATCAATAAGACGGTTTATAACCTTCCCGATGTGATGGACGGAAATATAGAAGAATTTATCAGTGCCCTGCGGTTTGCAGAAAATGCTGAAAGACTCAAAAACAGTGGCATGGAAGGTTAACCTTCCATGCTTTTTTTTAGTTAAGCCTAACCTAATTCTTTCTTTTTTGATTTTGGGTACGAAATATGTAGTGGGGTCAAAATTATACTTAAATGACCAAATTGAACACTTTACATGAGAGTCCAAGGCACTAAAAACATAGAACTTGTTACCTGGAGAGACCAGCATTTCCACAACCTGTACCCACTTGCCAACAACCCTGCCATAGCCAAAAACCTTAAAGACAGCTTTCCCCATCCTTATACCATCCATGACGCCCGCTTTTGGATAGAGCACAACATCAAATTCAACCCTGCCAAAAACTTTGCCATTGAAAAAGAAGGCAAACTGGTGGGGGCGATAGGCGCCAATATGGGCATAAACGAATTACGTACCAATATGGAAATCGGTTTTTGGATAGGCGAACCCTTTTGGGGACAGGGCATCGCCACTGAGGCTGTAAAGCTTTTTGTTCCCTATCTTTTCCAAAAATTCCCCGTACAGAGAGTCTTTGCCGGAGTTTACGACTTCAATATCCCCTGCATGCGCGTGCTTCAAAAAGCAGGTTTTGAAGAAGAGGCTATCCTTAAGGGGGCTTATGTCAAAGGACAAAACATCGGCGACATTTATCAGTATGTGGTATTGAGAGAAAACATAGACAAATAGGGCCAAATCCGATACAACCTACCCGTAACTGCGCATAAAAGAACTGATTAACTAAATTTGGCCTGGTTCTTGGAATTCTTATCCCTATGAAAGCATTCACCAAATCTATCAGCTACACCATAGGCATACTCTTGGGGTTCGTGCTGATGACCTCCTCCTGTATAGTTCATGAGCACTACGGACACCATGGTCAGCAGAAACACATGTATAAAAAAAAGACCAAAAGAATGCCTCCGGGGCAAGTGAAAAAGTATTATGGTATCCATCCCAAACATCAGAAAAAAGGAAAATGGTAAAGTAGGGCCCAGAAGCTGCATGTCCTTTTTTAGCCGGGCCTCTTAAAATTTCTCTTTACCTTTGTCCCAACCAAATCAGAAACATGAGCTCCGCCAGGCAACTTTACAGTACTTTCCATACGGAACTTCTAAATCTTTATCCCGATCCAGAAGCGCAGCAGCTGGTGTTTTGGCTTTTTGAGCATTTTCTGCAGTGCAGTAGAGGAGACATCGTCAGGGACAAAGAACTCCCTGAAATCCCAGAAAAGCTATATTTGGCTTTTGAGGAACTGCAAAGAGGAAAACCCATCCAATACATTATCGGAGAGGCGCCATTTTATGGATATGAGTTTAAAGTGAGTCCAGCTGTTTTGATCCCAAGAAATGAAACCGAGGAACTGGTCCACTTGATCAAAAAAGAGAATCCCCAATCCGGCCTTCATTTACTGGATATCGGAACGGGCTCGGGCTGTATTCCCATCACCCTTTTTTTAGAGATGGAGCAGGCCAAGGTCAGCGCCATCGACATCAGTGAAGCCGCTTTGGGGATTGCCCAAGAAAATGCAAAAAAACTGAAGGCTGACGTCAATTTTTACCACCTGGATATTCTCCAAGAGGATATACCATTAAACCAATTGGACATCTTGGTCAGCAACCCACCCTATGTAAGAGAGCTGGAAAAAGCCCAGATGCATCAAAACGTCTTGGAACACGAACCTGAATTGGCCCTTTTTGTTTCAAATGAGGATCCCTTGGTTTTTTACAGAACCATTGCCCAAAAGGGGCGGATGGCACTGAAGACCGGGGGAAAGCTGTATTTTGAAATTAATGAAGCCTTGGGAAAAGAGATGACAGAATTGGTAGAAGGACTTGGCTATCAAGGAGTCCGTATCCACCAGGATTTGCAGGGCAAAGACAGGATATTATCCGCCATAAAAGCCTAAGATACTTGGCTTAAACCAGGCATCACCAAGGAGATATAGTTGGAACCGGTATAAACAAGGGGAGCAACACTGCCGACAGTTGACAGTCGACTGAAAACCGTACTAGGTAGACCTGTTCATGGAAAATCCAAAGCTTCTATTCAGCCACCAGGCCACCACCAGATTGGGCACCCAGCAAAGCCAGGCCACCAGGGTATAGGCCACTACAAAATCAGCGAATATCAAATTGAGTAGAGGCAACCATATCCTTAAGGTGACCGCCGCCCAACATGCCGCATAACTATAGGTCATCATTCTTTGATGCTGCACAAGCTTCTTCCTTAAAATAAACAGGTAAGCCATAAAAGTGCTCACAAACCAAACGGTTCCCAAAAGGATAAAACCAAGTGATGTCAACCAAAATCCCGTAGCATGAAACCCCAAATAAAAACCGGCCAAAGCCCCAAGCAAGGCTGAAACCACGTAGAACCGGCCGATGGTCCGGTGCAGGGAAAGGTATCTGTTTCTAAGCCTTTGGTTAAACTGTACCCAACCTACCAAAAGAGCAATTCCGCCAAACACGATATGGATATAAAAGCCCAGGTTCCAAAAAAAGTCGGCCAAGAGTCCCGGGGCCTTTGTCCCCAACAAACCGATTTCTGTGTCATACATCACCAAATAAACCAAGGGATAAAGGCCTATTGATATAGAAAGAAGGGCAAAAACTATCAACACTAATGTTTTCATCCTATACGGGGAAGGCTTACAGCAAATTAGTGATTTCCAGCAAGATAAAAAACAACGTTCTCTATCACGCAGGTAAATCGCTATTAACAAGCTGAATGGGAGGAACCCATTGAGGGCTAATGAAAAAAACAAAACAAGGATTCCTTCAAAATCTATTACTTGAGAGGTATCCCACTACTTTAACCTGGATTATGTATTAGCGATCGTAGTAGCCTGTCCCGGCTACTGTCGGGAAGGTATGAAAAAGCAAGAAAATCAGGCTGTTTTCGACCTCACCATCCACCGTGGGTGCTCCTGTGATTGTTTTTTAAATAATGGTTATAGCCCTGGAAGGGCAAAACATTGATAACCCTGGGTACCAACCCAGGGCCAGAAGTATCTAAGTTGTCCGCTTTCTAACTAAAAATAGCAAACGGTCACTGAGCTTGTCGAAGTGAGCTGGTTTTCCTGTTAATTGTGAAAAATCTTTTCCTACCGATAGCGGTAAAGGGCCTCTTTGAACATCAAGTCATTTAGATCTTCTAAATAACTTAAATTTGTCTACCCATAGTAATCCATATAGAACCAAAAAAAAGACCGGATCGCTCCGGTCTTTTTCGATTTTTACAAATTCTGCTTTTTCAATTCTTTGACGGCATAATCACAGGCCCTGGCCGTAAAGGCCATATAGGTGAGTGATGGATTTTGACAGGCAGAAGATGTCATAAAGGATCCATCCGTGATAAATACATTCGACACCTCATGCATCTGGTTGAAGCCGTTGAGCACGGAAGTCTTAGGATCCTTGCCCATTCTGGCGGTACCCATTTCATGGATACAGTGGCCTGGAGGCGGAGCACTGTCATAGGAGCTAATGTTTTTCGCCCCAGCAGCTTCCAGAATATCAATGGCACTTTGACGCATGTCTTTCCTCATGGCCAGTTCATTTTCCTTAAACTCACAGTCGATATCCAAGGTAGGCAATCCATAAGCATCCAGCTTATCGTGGTTCAGGCTCACCTTGTTTTCGTAATACGGCAAATGCTCGCCCCATGACCCTATACCAAAGCCCCAGTTTGGACTTGGCTTGGTCTTGGAAAGTTTAAAATCGGCACCGATACCTTCAGGGCCTCCTTCACCACGGCCCCTACCGGCACCTCCTTGGTAGCCAAAGCCCCTGACATAATCATCCCGCTTGGTAGCCTCGCTGATATTCCTGAACCTTGGCACGTAGATACCGTTTGGCCTTCTTCCGTAAAAATATTTATCCTCAAAACCTTCGAATGTCCCCGAAGCACCTACACCAAAGTGATGGTCCATCAGGTTATGCCCTACTTGCTCACTTCCATTGCCCAGGCCGTTTGGAAATGCATCTGAAACTGAATTCAATAGTATCCAAGAAGTACCCAAAGTCGATCCATTCAAGAAAACAATCTTTGCATAATACTCCGTATATTCCTTGGTTTCGGCATCCATGATCCGAACACCGGTCGCCTTGCCGGACTCTTTGTCATAAAGCACCTCGGTCACTATGGAGAAGGGCCTCAAGGTCATGTTGCCCGTTTTCATTGCTGCAGGAAGCGTAGCGGAATTACTGCTGAAGTACCCCCCAAAAGGACAACCGCGGGAACAAAGGTTCCTGTACTGGCAAGGTCCCCTTCCGTTATGCGGCTGGGTGACATGGGCCGCCCTGCCGATGGTGATGATCCGATCATCAAATTTTTCCTTAACCCGAGCAGCCACATGCTTCTCGACACAGTTCATCTCCATGGCCGGCAAAAAATGGCTGTCAGGAAGCTGGGGAAGCCCCTCTGCCTGACCGGAGATTCCGGCGAACTTTTCCACATACTCGTACCAAGGGGCGATGTCCTTGTACCTTACCGGCCAATCCACACCAAAACCGTCTTTGGCATTGGCAGCAAAGTCGATATCGCTCAGCCTGTAACACTGCCTGCCCCACATCAGCGACCTACCGCCCACATGGTAGCCCCTTAGCCAGTTGAAAGGTTTGACTTCATTATAGGGGTTTTCCTTATCATTGACCCAAAAATGCTGGGTATCTTCCCCGAATGCATAGCAACGGCTTTGGATGGGATGGTTTTCTTTGGTCTCATTGGTTGCCCAGCCATGGTGCTCCAGCTCCCAAGGGTTCAGGTTGGTCGTCGGATAGTCCTTGATATGTTCCACATTCCTACCGCGCTCCAGCACCAAGGTTTTCAGGCCTTTTTCACACAATTCCTTGGCTGCCCAGCCCCCACTGATACCTGAGCCTACTACGATGGCATCGTAGGTATTTTCTTTATTTGCTTTGATATTTAAATTCATAATGTTGGTTTTGTTTTATGCCCAAGCCTTATCACCTGGTTTCAAATCAATACAGCCCTCATAGCGCCCCGGCACCAATTCGTACCTGAGTGCCTGGGTAGCTCCTGCTTCAGAACTGAAGTATCCAAAAAGTGTAAGTTCTTTGATTATCTTATATCCTCTGCTTAGCTTCTCATCCAATGCAGCGTCTTTACCGTAAACCTGGCCATCAAGTGCCGCGATAATCTCCACTTGACCTGTTGCATTCTCGGAAGAAAAGCCTTTTTCATCCTGGAGATAAACCAATGCAGTGGACACCTTTTCCCTGTCTTCCTGGGAGTAGCAGTCTTCCAACATTTTGACCATAAATGCACCTATTCCTACAGCCTTTGCTCCGGGACTATCAGGTGTTTCGGGGATGATGATATCCCCAATTTCCGCCATCAAAAGGGTGTCTTCTTCACTGAACACTCCCATAACGGCATCTTTTGAGCGGGTACAGCCTTGCTGGAAAACCGCAAGGGTAGACACTGAAAGTGCACTGCCAAAAAGCACTGCCACGCTCTTCATTGCTTCGCGTCTATTCATACTATCAATAGGGTTATACTTGATTTGAATCCCTGAAAATATCGAATTCGGAAGGGATAAAAAATTATTTTTTATGAAAAGCCATAATTCCCTGTGATTATTAAAGACCCGGGATAGACGGTAAAAAGGGAATTGCCCCTAAAAGCAATCCCCTCTTGTCCGGTTTACTCCTTGCCAATACTCATTTTGTACCAGTCTATCTTCCTGGTAAAATACATGGTCAAGGCCAAAATCACCGTAAGGCCAATACTGCCCATCAACAATGCATAATCAGTCAGCTGGAGCGTAATATAAAGAAAACCATAGGCCCCCAACAATATCAAAACCAATAAAAAGGTCAGCTTCCTGGCTTTAAAAATGGTCAGTGAGTAAAGTGCTATCATCGTCACAATTCCAAAGGTGGAAATTCCATAGGAAATATTAAACTGTGTATGTTCTGTGATGGAAACCAAAAGCACATAAAAAAGACATAAAGCAAAACCCACCAGGGCATACTGAAAAGGATGTATCTTGATTTTGTTCAAGATCTCGACCAAAAAGAAGATCAAAAAAGTGATGACGATGGTCATGGCGGCATATTTTGCTGACCGCATGGACTTTTGGTAATCATCAAGGCTCAAAATCAGATCCACCCCAAAGGCCGCTGAATTTAAATTCTCCCGCTGATTTACCCCTGTCCAAGATTGGGGGAAATTGCGGTTTAACTGAAGGACTTTCCAATTGGCTTCAAAGCCATCCTTATGGACATTGCGGTCATCCGGCAAGAAATTACCGTTGAAACTTGGGGATTGCCAGGAAGACTTGAGGCTCACCTCAGTAACACCTCCAACAGGTACAAAGGACATGTTCTTGCTTCCCTGTAGATTTAAGGCAAATTGAAAGGGTATCTTCTTGCCTACATCTGCACCGATATCAGGAAGCTCTACGGTGATACCCGAACCCAACACATCAGGGATGTTGGTGCCAGGCTTTACTTTAAGGGACTGTCCGGCCCACTGTAGGCCAATCTCTTCTTTGATCCCGCGCAAATCGGAAATCCCTATGGTCAGAAAAGCCCTATCATATTGGATTTCCTTTAGGTTTTTGGCATCCACTTTTTCCGACAACTGAAAATCACCCGAAACCCTGAGCTGTGATTTGTAAACCACCACTTCATAGATCCCTCTTCGTAACTTTTCAGGGCTGATCTCCCCTTGAATGGTAAGTTGATCAGGAAGAACATAGAGGTATTTAATGATTTCCTTGACCTCTTCCTGCTCCACCTGCTCATAAAGTAAAGGTATGGTCAATATGGGACCGTTGATCTGTTGACTGTTTGCCCATTTAGAACTGACTTCCGCAGTGGCCTTATCGCTCAATGTTTCCCTTTCCTCAATAATCCCCATGATCATTGTCGCCGGGATCAACAGCAATAATGCCAAGAAGGTGATAACTAATAGCTTTAGGGTAACTGAATGACTTATCCAGTTCCCTAACTTTTCGATTGGATTGATTTCATTTTTCATTTTTGTACATTTTTTAAAAGTACTTTGAATTACAAAGTATATGGGTAATTTTTTTATTTTAGTAACTGCTCTATGGCTCTAATATGTTTTTCAAAGGCCTTTACACCCTCTTGGGTAGCAGAGTATTTGGTATTCGGCTTTCTATCCAGGAATTCCTTTTTGAAGATAATGTATTTAGACTTTTCCAGTGATTTGAGATGACTGGCCAAATTTCCGTCCGTCACCCCTAAGAGGTCCTTTAGACTATTGAAATCCAGGTACTCGTTGACGATCAGGGCAGACATGATCCCTAACCGGACTTTATTTTCAAATGCTTTATTTAAATCTTTCAGCAGCTCTCTCACGACTTATATTTTACCTGCATCACCGCTCCGTAGATGACATGCAGTACCCCAAAACCTATGGCCCAAAACAATAGTCCAAACCCAATAAAATAACTCGCCAGCAAACCTAATACTATTTCCGCCAAGCCCAAAGTCCTCACCTCACCTAAGGTATATTTGCTGACATTGACCAGCGCCAGTCCATAAAAAATCAGGGTCAAGGGAGCTATCAATCCAATATAGCCTTTGACCAATAAGATCACGCAAAAAGCCCCCCCGGCAAGCAAAGGAATGGCCAGATTGATCAACAACCTTTTGGTTTGGTAATCCCAAAGTTTTTCCTGCCTCTGGGCCACCTTTCTTTTGGTAAATACTATTCCTGCCACCACAGAACACAATAGGGTAAGCGCCCCGATCAGTCCTAAGATGAGTATACTTTCCCTATTTACGATCAGTGTACCGTACTCCATCGACTCCTGATGTACATACACCAATTCATAGGCCGCATAAGCCCCTATGAGCGCAAAGACTCCCGCAGCAATCCCTGACAATCCGCTCAAGGAAATAAACTTGGATGACCGGCTCATGATCTCCCGGATAGACTGTAAATCTTCGATGTATTTTTGTTGGTCCATAAAAAGTACTTTGAATTACAAAGTAAATATAGAATCTATTCAGCTCAAATCAAAAAAAGCAAATGTTAAACATTCTTAACAGGCTCTTGGAATGAATTGGTTATTGCGCAATTTAACTATACACCTATATTTCAGTGGATTCCTATTATACAAGTACCCTGAAATGCGGAAAATCAAGAATAAATAATCTGCGGCGATCTGCGAGCTCTGCGGGAAACACTTTGTAAAATTTGAAGCTACCCACAGCATTGCGTACAATTACGCTGGAGTATTTGATCCCTTAATGAACAAGATGTTTGGGCATCCTACATTGATCTTTTAGACCTTTCTCAATCACTTGCCCAAAATCCCCTTCAGATCCGCAGGAGAGTAATTTACAGACTTAAGGGTTTTGCGGTCCTCTTTTCTAAATACAAGGTATAAATCCCCTTCTTTCTCATAAAAACAGTCCACACCTCGTGCTTGATAATGCGCCACCGTTGCTTCAGCCTCCTCTACGGACTTACACGCCTTGCTCATATTGGAACGCTGCACTTCATTGAATAAGGCTTCAAACTTATCCGCCAAACCAAACTCCAGTACTGCCCCAGCCAATACATACTGTATATCACACAATGCATCGGCCACTTCCACGATGTCTTGATTCCTGATCCCTTCCTCCAACTCTTTCAATTCCTCAGCAATTAATGAAACCCTTAATTTTGACCGCTTTTCCTCCGGGATGGCAGGCTGCGACAATACGGGATGCTTAAAAGTTTCATGAAAAGCGGCTACAGCGCTAAGTGTTTTAGGATCTTTCATACTACAATTACTATCACTTGGTTAATGGCAGCGAAAAAACTTTAAATAATCTCTAAATACAAAAAAAGGCCAGAAAAATTTCTGACCTTCTACCGTTAATACTTCACAATAGGTTCTTATTTCTTCAGCATTACCGCACTTTCAATATTGCTTTCGATTTTGCTGTACAGCGCGGCATTGCCATCGACGTTACCTGGACCGATTTCGATTACGCCATCCAAATCAGTATCCAAAGCAGCACTCATGTCAACTCCTGCAAATACCTGCTGCATATCAAAAACAATGTTCATATCGGTATTGCCATTTACTTCATATCCTTGGGAACTTTCTGCTGCAGCTCTCAATTGCTTCTCAGCTTCCAACCACACATGGGTAGCCTTACCTTCTACTTCACCGGTAATCAATAAGGATTTATCCTGCATTTCACTTTCCGTACCGGCCTCTGTATTTTGATACAATTTAAAAAGCACTTCCGTGTAGTTTCCATTGGGAGTTTCTCCCTGCCCAATAACCACTACTTTACTTTCTCCATCAGCAATTAAAGAAAGGTTCTTCTGTTGAGAAACTTCAGAACCAAGTTCTGCACTGATATTACTTTGTAAAGTACCGTTGCCAATGCTGATACCCGCATTGATTTCCGCCATGGAAACATACTTCATTTCCATATCCTGGGTACCTACTTTGAAGGAGCTAATACTCATTGCCCCAGCTCTAACTCTTCCATTTTCACTACTTGTTCCTGATTCACCCTCTGCGGTAGATTTCAATGTAACCTGACTATGTCCCTCTTTGGGAGTTTCCTCGTCTTCAGAACAAGCCACCAATACAAGCCCTAAGCTCAAGGGCATCATCCATTTTGCAAAATTTTTCATTGAGTTCCTCATCATAATAAATAGTTGGTTTAGTTTCTGCGGAATTTATTGCAAACAAAATGCCAAAAAACGATATCAAATCAACTTTTTATGTAAACAAGCAATCAAATCACTGAAAAACAGACAATTAAATGAAAAACACCGTAATAAACAGCGAACCAATCAATTACTATAGTTTATTCAACTTGCACCAAAACCTAAGGAAAATAAGTAAAACAACA
The DNA here is from genome assembly GCF_054777495.1 of Echinicola sediminis. Taxonomy (NCBI): domain Bacteria; kingdom Pseudomonadati; phylum Bacteroidota; class Cytophagia; order Cytophagales; family Cyclobacteriaceae; genus Echinicola; species Echinicola sediminis. Next base: position 20,895 of record NZ_BAAHAP010000003.1, read on the forward strand.
ATTTAAACCTTAGTGCTGAGCCTATAAAAACTAAAAAGTCGGACCAGAAACCCGGCCCGACTAGAAGTTAAAATTTTGACTTACCAATTACACAATAGCTTTATAACGCTGAGCTACCGCATTCCAATCAAGCACTTTCCACCAATTAGAGATATACTTTCCTCGTTCATTTTGATAATGCAGATAATAGGCATGTTCCCAAACATCGATCCCTATTAATGGTATTCCTTGAAAATCCGAGACATCCATCAGCGGATTATCTTGATTTGGTGTTGAACCAACCTTTAGCTTTTTGTTTTCGTCCACTACCAACCATGCCCATCCGGATCCAAACCTTCCTTTGGCTTCTCCTTCAAATTTTTCCACAAAAGCATCAAAACTTCCAAACGCTTCATCAATGGCAGATGCCAATTCACCATCAGCCTTTCCACCACCCTCAGGAGACATAATGCTCCAGAAAAGTTCGTGATTATAATGGCCGCCCCCATTATTACGCATAGCTGTACTGTAATTGGAAACCTTCATCAGTACTTCTTCCAAAGGCTTCTCCATATCCACCCCTTCTTCCTCACATGCAGCCTTAAGCTTTTTGGCATAACCTGCCGCATGCTTGGTATAGTGTATTTCCATGGTCATGGCATCTATGCTCGGCTCCAATGCAGTATAATCATAAGTCAAGCCAGCCTGAGAATATCCTGTGCTCAAGGAAACGGCTTCTTCCTCCTTTTCAGTCGAGGAACCGCATGCAGATAAAAACGCCGAACCCACCGCGCTACTACCAATCCCCACTGCCAATGTGGCTTTAGTACTTTGTGTTATAAAAGTCCTTCTGGAAGGATTAAATGAAACTTTCTTCATTTTATATAAAATTTTATTCCGAAAATATTTTTGTATTCAGTACTTTTCCAAGTATTTATTTTACAGCACTATTGGAGCAAGTTAAGTATTTACTTGATAAAATAAAACCAATAATCAGACAATGCGTCCGAATTAATGACAAGTTGGTTATGTTTGTAAGATAATCGGAAAGTGGATTGGTTTTTGAACCGCCCCTTTTGCCTAATTAATGTTAACGAGGATATGGAGATTTCATTTTATAAATACCAGGGCACAGGAAATGATTTTGTCATGATTGATGATCGGCAGGAGCAGTTTGATGAGCAAAACCTTGAGCTGGTCAGTCGGCTTTGTGACCGAAAGTTTGGAATAGGCGGGGATGGACTTATCTTGATCCGCAACAAGGAAGGGTACGACTTTGAAATGGTTTATTTCAACTCCGATGGTTCCCAAAGCATGTGCGGCAACGGCGCCCGCTGCGCCGTAGCATTTTCCAAGTTTTTGGGAATCGTTGACGAGCAAACGAAATTTTTGGCCATAGACGGTCCCCATGAAGCCCGTATTAACGGCCCCCTTATTGAATTAGGCATGAGCAATGTAAACAGCATATCGGTTGCTGGAGAAGATTATTTTGTCAATACCGGCTCCCCACACCATGTCAGGTTTGTGGAAAATGTGGAAACCTATCCGGTTGTCGAAACAGGTGCCACTATCCGGTACAGCAAACCCTACGAACCTGCAGGAACCAATGTCAACTTTATTTCCCCTTTGGAGGAAGATAAAATACATGTACGTACTTACGAGCGGGGGGTAGAAAACGAAACCCTTTCCTGCGGTACCGGTGTCACAGCATGTGCTTTGGTTTACGGACATCAGAACCAACTTAACCATATTAAAATCAAAGTTCCCGGAGGAGAATTGGCGGTCAAATTTGCTGCAGCATCAGACGGAACTTTTAAAAACATCCAGCTCATCGGACCTGCTGAGCAGGTATTTAAAGGAACTGTATCATTATAAGAAGGTACGCTGTTCATTTAAAGCTGGAAACCATGGCCAATCGGTTGGCCAAAAACTACCGATTGTTATAAAAAGAAAGTAATTTTAAGCGCTATTATAATATATAAACTAATATGTTAGACTTTATTGCAAAAGGCTTGGCCAAAGTGTTCGGAACCAAGTCAGATCGTGATATAAAAGAGCTCCTTCCCATCGTGAATCAGGTGAATGCCGAATTCGCCCAACTATCATCCATCAGCGATGAGCAACTGAGAGCCAAAACCATTGAAATCAAAGAAACCATCAATACTGAGCTGAAGTCCTTTGATGACAATATCGCTTCCTTGAAGACGGAGATCGATGCATTGGCACCGGACAAGGTCCATGAAAAAGATGCCCTTTTCAATAAAATAGATGCAATAGAGAAAGACCGTAACGAAGCCTTGGAAGTAGTACTGGAAAAAGTATTGCCCAAGGCTTTTGCCGTAGTAAAGGAAACAGCACGAAGGTTTAAGGAAAACACCCAATTGACCGTTAAGGCCAACGATTATGACCGCGAACTTTCTGCCAGAAAAGACAATGTAGAGATCAATGGAGATCAGGCCATTTGGCACAACAAGTGGATGGCCGCAGGCACAGAGATCACCTGGGACATGCTGCACTACGATGTTCAGCTTATCGGTGGTATCGCACTTCATAAAGGCAAAATCTCCGAAATGGCCACCGGGGAAGGTAAGACGCTTGTCTCCACCCTGCCTGCCTACCTAAATGCCTTGGCCGGTCGTGGTGTCCACGTGGTAACGGTCAACGACTACCTGGCAAAAAGGGACTCCGAATGGAATGCCCCGCTTTTTGAATTCCATGGCCTTAAAGTGGACTGCATCGACAAGTACCAGCCTAATTCGGCAGGAAGAAGAAATGCCTATCACTGCGACATCGTTTATGGTACAAACAATGAGTTCGGCTTTGACTATCTCCGGGACAATATGGCCCGCAATGCCAATGACCTTGTTCAGGGCAGACACCATTTCGCCATGATCGATGAGGTGGACTCCGTACTGATTGATGATGCCAGAACCCCACTGATCATTTCCGGTCCAGTGCCAAGAGGCGATGAGCACGAGTTTTACGAAATGAAGCCAAGGGTTGCCACTTTGGTGGACGAGCAACGAAAACTGGTACAAGGATACCTCACCGAGGCCAAAAAGCTGATTGCTGCCGGCGACCAAAAAGAAGGCGGATTGGCACTTTTCAGGGCCTACCGCGGTATGCCAAAATACAAGCCTTTGATCAAGTACCTCTCTGAGCCAGGCATCAGGGTAGTACTCCAAAAGACAGAAAATTATTACCTGCAGGACAATAAAAGAATGATGCCGGAGGCGGATGAACCGCTTCTCTTTACCATTGACGAAAAGTCCAATACGGTAGACTTGACTGATAATGGGATCGAAGTCATCACCAAGAAAAATGAAAACCCGGACTTCTTTATATTGCCGGACATTGGTACCGCCATTGCCGATATGGAGAAGGACGAAAGCCTGGATGATAAGGAAAAACTAATCCGCAAAGAGGAAATCATCAAGGATTATGGCGTAAAAGCCCAGAGGATCCATACGGTCAACCAATTGCTCAAGGCTTACTGTATGTTTGAGAAAGACACCGAATATATCCTGGTGGATGGCAAGGTGAAAATCGTCGATGAACAAACAGGCCGTGTGATGGAAGGCAGGAGGTATTCTGATGGACTTCACCAAGCCATCGAGGCCAAAGAAAGTGTGAAGGTGGAAGATGCCACACAAACCTATGCCACCATCACCCTACAAAATTACTTCAGAATGTACCATAAGCTTTCCGGCATGACCGGTACTGCCGAAACTGAAGCCGGTGAATTCTGGGAAATCTATAAGTTGGACGTAGTGGTCATCCCTACCAACAAACCAATTCAGAGGGACGACAGAGAAGATAAAGTTTATAAAACCGTTCGTGAAAAGTTCAATGCGGTCGTTGACGAGATCAACGAGCTGACAGAAGCGGGCAGACCTGTGCTGGTAGGTACCACTTCAGTGGAAATCTCAGAAGTGCTCAGCAGAATGCTCACCCTGAAGAAAATCAAACACCAGGTGCTGAACGCCAAGCAGCACGCCAAAGAAGCAGAGGTAGTCGCTGAAGCAGGTAAACCAGGTACAGTAACCATCGCCACCAACATGGCCGGTCGTGGTACCGATATCAAACTGACACCGGAAGCCAAAAAAGCGGGCGGCCTTGCCATCATTGGTACAGAAAGACATGAGTCCAGAAGGGTGGACAGGCAGTTGAGGGGACGTGCCGGCCGTCAAGGGGATGTAGGTTCCTCCCAATTCTTTGTTTCTCTCGAGGACAACCTGATGCGACTGTTCGGTTCCGAAAGGATCGCCAAGCTGATGGACCGCATGGGCTTGGAGGAAGGAGAAGTGATCCAGCATTCCATGATCACCAAATCCATCGAGCGTGCCCAAAAGAAAGTTGAGGAAAACAACTTTGGCGTACGTAAGCGTCTTTTGGAATACGATGATGTGATGAACTCCCAGCGGGAAGTGGTCTACAAGCGTAGGAAAAATGCCCTGATGGGAGAAAGGCTGGAACTGGACATTCTCAATGTAATGTATGATGTATGCGAGGACATTGTCGAAATGGCAAAATCCACTGAGGACATGGAAAACCTCCGCATGAATATTTACAGCTCTTTGGGTATCGACTACAAATTCAATGAAGAGGACATCAAGACCAAAGACACCAACACCTTGACCCAAGCCTTGTTTGATGCTTCTTATGACAATTATATCACCAAGAACCAGAGGGTTCTGGAGAGGGCAATGCCTGTACTCAAGGATGTCTATGAAAACCGGGGCGCTACAGTAAAAGAAATCATGGTTCCGATTTCTGATGGCATCAAGCAAATCGGTGTGGTAATCAATCTGGAGTCTACGATCCAAAATGAAGGTCGGGACCTGATCAGGGCCTTGGAGAAAAATGTCACGCTTGCCATTATTGACCAAAACTGGAAGGAACACCTCAGAGACATGGACGACCTGAAGCAGTCAGTTCAAAACGCCGTTTATGAGCAGAAAGACCCGCTCTTGATCTATAAGTTTGAAGCCTTTGAGATGTTCAAACGCTTTGTAGGCAAGCTCAATGATGATGTCATTTCTTTCCTTGCCAAAGCAGAGCTGCCAAAACAAAATCCTGACCAGGTAAGAGCCGCTCAGGCAGCACGACAACCTGAACCACAAGTTCAAGCTTCCAAAGAAGAAGCGGGGAGCAGCCTAAACCCACACGCAGACCGGGCAGCCGCTGCGGCAGTAGCGGCCAACAGAACTGCCCAAAAACAGCCGGTGGCTCCCAGAAGGTCAGAAAAAGCCTATGGCAGAAATGACCGTGTTTCCGTCCAATATTCCAATGGCAACGTCAAGAAGGATGTGAAATACAAAAGTGTCGAACAGGACATCAACTCCGGTAAATGTGTTGTTATAGAAGAATAAAGACCATGACAAAACAAGCCTTTGCTCTAGTATTCGCCCTTATTTTCCTGGCTGGTTGCGCCGGGGGTAGCAAGCTCAGCAGATCAGCTGCAGCTTATAATGACTATGAGGAAAACCTTGGCCGTAGCAGAGTGACTTTTCCTGAAATCCCTCAGGAAAACCTCATTGCTCCTACAGAAAACAGTGGCCCTATAAGTGCGGATGCGGGAGCTGCTGTGGATTCAGACCTCCAACAAGCCTTGAACAATTTTGCAAGGGAAAATGAGGAAAAAGGGGCTTTCAATGGCTTTACCATCTTGGTCTATAGCGGTGTAAACAGAGAGCAGGCTTTTGAAACAAGAAACAAACTGTACAATACCCTTCCCAGCCAGATCAAAGCAGAAATGGAATATGAACAGCCACGCTATTTGGTAAAGGTAGGCCGCTATATCCACCGGATTGAGGCCCAAGCCCTGTTTTATTCCATTAAGCAGGATTTCCCCACCGCCAGAATCATCAGGCAACGTTTCGGAAAAACTCCAGAAACCGAGGAAATTGAAGAAGGAGACGACATTTAACTATGCTAAAGAATAGAGTCCAAGAATTGGCCAAGCAGTACCTTGGTCAAATCACTGATAATAGAAGGCACCTTCATGCCAACCCTGAGCTTTCGTTTGAGGAATATAAAACCAGCGCCTTTGTAGAAGAACAATTGAAGGCATTGGGCATTTCCAGCATAGAAAAAAAGGCCGATACGGGTTTAGTAGCGCTGATCGAAGGCAAAAATCCCTCAAAAAAAGTCATTGCACTAAGAGCCGATATGGATGCCCTACCCATCGTAGAGCAGAATGAAGTGCCTTACAAATCCAAAAATGAAGGGGTAATGCATGCCTGTGGCCATGATGTGCATACCGCATCCTTACTTGGAGCTGCCAAAATCTTACAGGAAGTAAAGGAAGAGTTTGAGGGCACCGTTAAACTTATTTTCCAGCCAGGTGAAGAGAAAATTCCCGGAGGAGCCTCTTTGATGATTAAGGACAAAGCCCTGGAAAACCCGGCCCCTCGTGCGATTGTGGGGCAACATGTGATGCCTTTAATAGATGCAGGAAAAGTAGGCTTCCGCAAAGGCATGTACATGGCCAGTGCCGATGAACTTTACTTGACAGTAAAAGGAAAAGGGGGCCACGGAGCAATGCCTGAAACCCTGGTGGATCCTATTCTGATTGCTTCCCATATCATTGTTGCTTTGCAGCAAGTAATCAGCCGGAATGCCAGCCCTAAAATCCCATCAGTACTCTCCTTTGGAAGAATAGAGGCGCTGGGAGCTACCAATATTATTCCTAATGAAGTAAATATACAGGGCACCTTCCGTACACTCAGTGAGGAATGGAGAGCAGAAGCCCATAAGAGAATGGTAAAAATCGCAGAGGGAATTGCTGAAGGCATGGGGGGATCAGTTGATTTTGAAGTGCGTAAAGGATATCCTTTCCTGCAAAATGCTCCCGAACTGACTGATCGGGCATTCCAGGCCGCTCAGGAATATTTGGGCGAGGAAAATGTAGAAGAATTGGATATCTGGATGGCTGCCGAAGATTTCTCCTATTATACACAAGAAATGGACGGCTGTTTTTATCGACTGGGAATCAGAAATGAAGCTAAGGGCATTACCTCGGGAGTTCATACGCCTACTTTTGACATCGATGAAAGTGCCTTGGAAGTGGGCGCAGGACTTATGGCTTGGATTGCCATCAATGAGCTTTCCTGCCCGTAAAACCATTCCCTAAAAGGGTACAAAGCTGTTTAAATAATTGCTCTCAAACATGAAAAAACTGTTTACCACGCTTTTATTTTGCGCATCCGTCACTTTTCACTCTTTTGGTTGGGGACAAACCGGCCATAGAGTTGTAGGGCAAATTGCCGCTTGGCACCTGAACAATAAAGCCAGTATGGCGATACAGGAAATCCTAAAACATGAATCCATCCCGATGGCAGCCAATTGGATGGATGAAATACGCTCAGACGACGCCTATGACTTTGCCACTACCTGGCATTATCTTACCGTAAGGGAGGGGAAAGGATATGAACCTGAGATTCAGGAAAAGGAAGGTGATGCCTACCAAACATTGATAAGATTGATTGACGAGCTGAAACACCGGCCTCTCTCCCTAAAAAAGAAACAGGAAAACCTCAAAATGCTTATCCATATCGTTGGAGACCTGCACCAGCCTTTACATGTTGGAACGGGTAAAGACCGTGGTGGCAATAGCGTATCGGTGACGTATTTCAGCCAAAAAACGAACCTCCATAGCGTTTGGGACACGAAAATGATCGAAAGGCAAAAGCTAAGTTTTACGGAACTTGCCAAACACCTCAATCGAAGAGCGGATAAAAAAGCTGTCACCAAACTTCAATCAGCCCCCTTATCGGAATGGCTCTCTGAAGCCGTCTCCTTGCGGCCATTTGTCTACGATCTACCTGATCACAAGAAATTATCCTACGAATACGATTACAAATATTTCCCAATCATAGAAGACCGCCTTTTTGCAGGGGGGGTAAGGCTTGCCGGTATCTTAAATGATATTTACGGATAGATAAAGAATGATTTGTCGAGCAGATCAATTCAGTTCTCTCATTTCATCATTTCAATCAGGCTATCAATATATTCCCGATTATTGGCCAATCGCGGCACCTTATTTTGCCCGCCCAATTTGCCGCGGCATTTCATCCATTTTTCAAACAAGCCTTCCGAGGCAAAATGGATGCGGGGCTTATCCAGGGCAATATCTTTGTAGCGCTTGGCATCATAGTCCGAATTGATCTCCCGCAATGTACTGTCCAACTTCTCTTTGAAAAGAGCGGCATCGTTGGGCTGCTTACTGAACTCGATTACCCATTCATGGGCACCTTTGCTGTCTGAACTGTCAAAATAAACCGGTGCAGCGGTAAAATTAACAATAATCGCATCGGTGGCTTCTGCAGCTATCTCTATGGCTTTTTCGGCGTTCTCCACGATCACTTCCTCTCCAAAGGCATTGATAAAATGCTTGGTGCGGCCTGAAATCTTGATCCTGTAAGGTCTGATCGACGTGAATTTAACCGTATCCCCTATTTTGTAACGCCAGAGCCCTCCGTTCGTGCTGATCACCACCGCATAGTTTTTCCCCAATTCCACCTCTTCAAGAGGGATCACCTTGGGGTCATCCTCCTCCCACTCTTCCATGGGAATAAACTCATAATATATCCCATAATCCAGCATCAAGAGCAATTCATCAGAATTCTTCTGATCCTGAATCCCGAAGAAGCCCTCGGAAGCATTATAGGTCTCCATATAATGCATTTTTTCTGATGGAATAAGTTCTTGGAACAGTCTCCTATAGGGGCCGAATGCTACGGCTCCGTGAAAAAACACCTCCAGGTGAGGCCATACCTCCAAAATATTGCTGGAATTGGTCAGCTCCAAAATCCGTTGCAACAGCACAATGGTCCAAGTGGGGACTCCTGAAATACTGACCACATTTTCCTTCATGGTCTCGTGGGCCATTTTCTCTATTTTCTCCTCCCACTCGCTCATCAGGGCCGTTTCCAGACTGGGTGTTCGAGCCAATTGCGCCCAAACGGGCAGATTACGCATGATCAAGGCGGAGATGTCCCCATAATGGCTGCTTTTATTGACATCCAAGGTGTTTACCTCGCTACTGCCACCAATTGCAAGACTTTTACCGGTAAACAACTTACTCTCGGGATAATTATTGACATAAAGGGACAACATATCCTTTCCCCCTTTAAAATGACAATCTTCCAGTGACTCCTGGGAAACCGGGATAAACTTACTCCGACTTCCGGTGGTTCCTGAGGACTTGGAAAACCAATGGATGTCCGTTGGCCAGATGACATTTTGCTCACCCCGCATGGTCTGCTCAATATAGGGTTTCATCTGCTCATAATTATGTACAGGTACCTGCCGGGCAAAATCCCCGATCGATCTGATGTCCGAAAACCCGTACTTTTTCCCAAACTGGGTCTTTCTGGCGGATTTGATGAGGTCAAAAAATATATCCTGCTGTACTCTGATCGGATTTTCCTTAAAATTGTCAATCTGACCTATCCGGATTTTAAAAATCCAGGTCATAAAAGTGTTCAGTACTTCCATACATTTAAATCTTACGTTTCAACTCAAAGTGTTTACCTAGGTAAACTTTCCGAACCTGCTCATCTGCTGCCAGTTCCTCGGCCGTTCCTGCTTTGAGTAGCTTACCTTCAAACATCAGGTAAGCCCGGTCGGTTATCGAAAGGGTTTCGTTTACGTTGTGATCGGTGATCAATATACCGATATTTTTATTCTTTAACTTGGCGACGATGGACTGGATTTCCTCCACAGCAATGGGATCCACTCCGGCAAAAGGCTCATCCAGCAGCACAAATTTTGGATCCACCGCCAAAGCCCGGGCAATTTCAGTCCTTCTGCGCTCTCCGCCGGAAAGCACCATTCCCAGGTTTTTGCGCACATGGGTAAGGCTGAATTCCTCCAGCAACTCCTCCACCTTTTCCTTTTGAGCGGATTTCGGCAGATCGGTCATTTCCAGCACCGCCATAATATTTTCCTCCACAGAGAGCTTTCTGAAAACCGACGCTTCCTGTGCCAAGTAGCCGATACCGCGCTTGGCCCTTCGGTACATGGGCAAAGGAGTGATTTCCTCCTGATCCAGATAGACCCGGCCACTGTTCGGCTTGATCAGGCCAACAATCATATAAAAAGAAGTAGTCTTTCCCGCTCCATTAGGCCCCAAAAGTCCTACAATTTCTCCCTGCTCCACCTCTACAGAGATATTGTTCACTACTTTTTTGCCTTTGTATATTTTGACAAGGTGCTCTCCTTTAAGTATCATTTCAGTCGAATTTAATGTCCTTAACGTACAATTGTAAGCTACTGGTATTCCTAAAAGTATTTTCCCTCACCTCAAAAGCGATATTGAAGCGCATTTTGCTTCTCAGCATTTCATAATAGGTAGCAAATCCAAAGGCAATACATACCGGGGTAGTCACTTGTCCGTCTTGTACAATTTCAAATTTGAGGTGCTTGTCCTTAAGCACTTTGATGTTTTGTGCATACACTTGATTGGCACAAAAAATGGGCTCGGTGTTCCCTGGGCCAAAAGGCGCCATTTGCCTCAAAATATTGTAGAATTTATAGTTGATCTGATCCAGCTCCAGCTCATCGTCCACTTCCAGCACAGGTTTCTTGTGTATCTCAGAAATCCTCCTGCTTACCACTTCTTCAAATTTCTCCTGAAACGCCGAGACTTTGTCCAGCTCCATGGTCAGACCTGCCGCATACTTGTGGCCACCAAACTGTTCCAGCAAATCACTGCATTCATTGATGGCTTCATAAATATCAAAATCATAGACCGAACGGGCACTTCCTGTAGCTTTATTATTGGACTCGGTCAGGATAATGGTAGGACGGTAATACTGCTCTATGCAACGGGAGGCAACGATTCCTATCACCCCTTTGTGCCAGTCCTCCTTGTACAGGACCGTGCTCTTATAAGGCTTCACCTGCTCTCGGTCCTCGATCATCTTTATCGCCTCCTTGGTGATGTTTTCATCAAAGTTTTTCCGGGCAGAATTCACATCCTCCACATCTTCAGCACGCTTCAGGGCATCCATGATATCCTTGGAATTTAACAGCTCAACTGAAGCTTTGGCGTGTTCCAGCCTCCCTGAGGCATTGATCCTGGGACCAATGCGGAAAACGATATCTGAAATTTCTATGTCCTTGTCTGATTTTAGCTGCAGCATTTCCCTTTGTAGCAGCTGCCTGTTTTGCTGAAGTTCTTGCAGGCTCCGCTGCCCCTTTCCGGCCAAGATCAGGGCCATCAGTCCTGGGCGCGGATTATTGTTTAGGCGCTCCAAGCCATAATGTGCCAAAATCCTGTTTTCCCCCGTAATGGGAACAATGTCCGCTGCAATGCTGACCGCCACCAGGTCCAGCAGCCCAAAAAGATGGCTGGCGTTCTTGCCTGTTTTTTCCGTAAATGCCTGGATCAGTTTAAAGCCCACCCCACATCCACTCAGTTCCTTATAAGGGTAGTTACAGTCCTTCCTCTTGGGATCCAGTACAGCAAGGGCATTGGGCAAAATCTCCCCCGGAGTATGGTGGTCACAGATAATAAAGTCCAGCCCCAGGCTATTGGCCAAATCGATCTTCTCCAATGCCTTAATGCCACAATCAAGGGAAACGATCAGCTTAAAGCCCTTTTCCGCCGCATAACGCACACCTTTTTCAGAAACGCCATAGCCCTCTTGGTACCGATCTGGGATATAAAAATCCACGTGAGGATAAATCTCCTTTAAAAAGCCATAAAAAAGTGCCACCGCTGTGGTACCGTCAACATCATAATCACCATAAACCAGGATTTTCTCCTCCTTTGTCACAGCTTCAACTAAACGCTGAACGGCCTTATCCATGTCCTTCATCAGAAAAGGAGAATGAATTTTATCCAAATCCGGTCTAAAGAAATCTTTAGCTTCCTGAAAAGTATTCACCCCCCGGTTTGCCAAAAGATTGGCAAGGGTCGGGTTTACATTGATTTCACTGCTAAGGGATTGTACGGTTGCTTGATCTGCTTTACTTTTTATTTCCCACCTAAACTCCATACCGCCTAAATTACTAAACTAAACTGCTTCTTTATTAAAAATAATTGCAATAATTTACCCTTAATATTCCCACAAACTCCTAAGTCACTGTGTTTAAGCATTTGAGAAAGAAATCCTGCAGTATAATAGCGCCATAAAATCTGCTTCTTTCCTATATTCATGAAGATATATTCACCCCGTTCTGGGTCGGGCTTTACGGAACCTGTTGCTTTATGAATAACATTTGATCACTTCGTGATTTCCAATTGCCCATGGTATTTTTAAACGCTCCCCTTCCATTACAAGAATCACAACCTTAGGGGGCTTAATAGGGCTAAAACCATCTTGGAAACACCTTAAACCCTGAAGACAGTCATGAACCCGAAGGGTCCATCTATTTCTAGAATTGAAATTCAAAAACCAACGACCCAGAATCCCTCTATTTGACAGCTATCGCAATAAAAAAATGGAGGTCATGGATAGATCTCCTACCACAATGTTTAGAAAGAATTTAGTATCATTACCTTCCGAAACCCCAAAAAATGGACTCAAAAATGAATAAAAATCTAATTGCCCTACTTTTACCCATTCTCCTCTTTTCCTGTGGCAAAAAAACCGCCGATACCTATCCCATAGGCCAAATCATCACCCCTAAAGGAGAAATGCTCCTCTGGCTTTATGATGAAACTCCCCGCCATAAAAAGAGCTTTATCGAACTGGCCAATGCCCATTATTGGGATTCGCTGACCTTTAACCGGGTGATTGAGGGATTTGTTATTCAGGGAGGATGTCCCGATACCCCCGAAGGATTTTCGGATTCCCCTTACCTGTTGGAACCGGAATTTGTTGATAGCATAAAACATGTATATGGCGCAGTGGGAGCAGGACGGGACGATAACCCTCAAAAACTATCAGCTGGCTGCCAATTGTATATCGTGCATGACAAAGATGGCATTGAAAGACTCGATGGCAATTACACCGTTTTCGGTCAGGTATTTAAAGGACTGGATGTGCTGGAAGCCATTGCCACTGTCTCCACAGACTCAACAGACACTCCCTTTGATGATATCTACATGCAGGTCAACCTTGTCCAAATGACCGCCGATGAGCTAAAAGAAAACGGCTATGATATAAAAAGTAAATAACCTTATTCCACCACCTGATCCAGTACCTCGCTTAGCGGAACCCTTTTTCCATCCCTATAAGGAACGATCCAAGCCGTACGTATACCCAATTTCCGCATCAACTTTTTGAAAGTATCTGCCTCATGGTAATTCCTGTAATAACCAAGGACCATTCTGCGAAGGTTGTCTTTGGACTCCACGTCCACACTAAAGCCTGAAGGTATTTCCTTGTCGTATTCCCTATCTGTCAAAGCACCGATCTGCACCCGGAAAACTACCCCTTCGTTCCATTGGGAAGTATTAATTCCACTGCCATTCAGCTCTTCAGGAGCATCTACCATGGTAGCAGCTGTATATTGTTCTTCCAACTCCTCATGACGTTGTTGGAGTGCTCCGAGTTCTGTCGACTTTTTGTCGAGCCCCTCCTGAAGCATTTTCTTTTCCTTTTCAAGTGTCATGATCGTAACCTTTTGCTCCTGCTGCAGTTCTTGCATCTTTTTTAGTTCTTCAGGTGTTAGCTTTTTAAGCTCCTTTTTCCAAGCCTTTCTCTCTTTCCTGGAAAGCCCCTGTGCCCACGTAGTCGTACTTAGACCGAGCAAAAGCATCACCACCATACAGCATCCCAAAAGGTTTTTTGAAATCATATTCTTCAATGACTATTTAGGTTAAAACAAAAAAAGAAGAAGCATATTCCATGTAAAATACGAAATATACTTCCTCTTTTAAAATTTGGATAAAATAAAGTTAAAATATCGGTCTATTGGGATTTTTCATTTCCCTATAAGTTCCAATTATTTCAAACTTCCGATCATATCTTCTGGTTTTACCCACTCATCAAACTGCTCGTTGGTAAGTAAGTCAAGTGCCAGGGCTGCTTCTCTCAAACTCGTTCCTTCTTTGTGTGCTTTTTTGGCAATAGCCGCAGCGTTCTCATAACCGATATGCGTATTTAGGGCCGTTACCAGCATCAAGGAATTCTCCAAATGCTTCTTGATAAATGGCCGGTTTGGCTCTATCCCTATCACACAGTTGTCATGGAAAGAAACACAAGCATCTCCCAACAACCTGGCAGAACTTAGCAGGTTGTGGATCATCATCGGTTTGAACACGTTCAATTCAAAGTGCCCGTTGGAACCTCCAACCGAGACCGCGGTGTCGTTACCCATTACCTGAGCACAGACCATGGTCATGGCCTCAGCCTGAGTAGGGTTTACTTTTCCAGGCATAATGGAAGATCCGGGTTCGTTTTCGGGAATAAGGATTTCTCCGATACCGGATCTTGGGCCTGAAGAAAGCATCCGGATATCGTTGGCGATTTTCATCAAGCTCACCGCCAATTGCTTTAAGGCACCGTGTGTCTCCACAATGGCATCATGGGCTGCCAATGACTCAAACTTGTTGGGCGCAGTCACAAATGGATGCCCCGAAAATTCAGCAATTTTCTTTGCCACCAGTTCCGCATAGCCTTTAGGAGTGTTCAAACCGGTTCCTACCGCAGTGCCTCCAAGGGCAAGCTCTGAAAGGTGCGACAAGGTATTCTTCAAAGCCCTCAAGCCGTGATTCAACTGGGCCACATAGCCAGAAAACTCCTGTCCTAAGGTCAAAGGAGTGGCATCCATAAAGTGGGTCCGGCCGATCTTTACCACATCCATAAACTGCTCGGATTTGCTTTTCAGCGTATCCCTCAGCTTTTCAACGCCCGGAATAGTTGTCTCCACCACCATCTTATAGGCCGCAATGTGCATGGCAGTAGGAAAAGTGTCATTGGAAGACTGGGACTTGTTTACATCATCATTTGGATGGATGGCTTTCTTTTCATCTTCCAAAGCTCCCCCCATCAATACGTGACCGCGATAAGCGATTACCTCATTGGCGTTCATATTGGACTGGGTGCCTGATCCGGTTTGCCAGATCACCAAAGGAAACTGATCATCCAATTTTCCTTCCAAAATCTCGTCGCAAACCTTGGCAATGGTATCGGCCTTTTCCTGTGCCAACACACCTAACTCTGCATTGGTAAGGGCGGCAGATTTTTTAAGGATGGCAAAAGCATGGGTTACTTCAAGTGGCATTCGGTTACGCTCACCACCAATCTTAAAGTTGTTGATGGATCTTTGGGTTTGGGCTCCCCAAAATTTGTCCGCAGGGACTTCCACCGGGCCCATGGTGTCTTTTTCTATTCTATATTTCATGTGTTTATATTTGTTTTTAACTGTCACATCGTCTGCCCCGCATGCATCATCATCTTTGGGTAAGAGTTCACTGTCATGCGCGGTTTCAAGGGAATAACCAACATTGATTTTGATCAAAAATGCTGCAGCCCTTCTTTGAGTCCAATCGAAGACGGCATTTACAGCGCCCCTAAATTACTAACAGAGCGCCACAATCCATAAATGAAGAGGTGATTTTGTACCTTAAAATCAGCCGTTTTTTTGCAAACTCAGCATTTCATGGAAGATTTTTTGGGACTGCCTGACTTTCCGCTTAAAATGTCCCCAGGCAAACCAAACATTCCCCACACCGATGGCCAGGCTAATGGCTCCAAACCACGGCTCCCCCGCTAAAAGAAAGAAAAATATGCCCATGGCCAAGGTGATGATGGACCAGAAAACCAAAAAAAATACCGAACCAGAAAAGAGGCGATAATCCAAGAAGATGATACATCCGGAATGACTGGATTCTATTTTTCCCTTGATGAGGGGCAAAAAACTGTCTGCCCGTCTTACCACCAAAGAAAGCCGGAAAGAATGGTCATAGACCTTACCGTTAAAAAGCTGTCCTTGATCATTTAAAGGATGGGAAAGGTAATCCACATCCTTGGTGACAGCATCCAGACGAGTGATGACTTCCTCGCAAGTCATCGAGGAAACCAACACTTCAGTATGATGGGGCAAGTATTTTAACATTTGCTCCTGCCTCCACAGGTAATTTAGGCTTTTACAGCTATGCAGCTAATTTCTACATGCACATCCTTGGGCAAGCGACTGACCTCGACAGTTTCCCTTGCCGGAGGGTTACTTTTAAAGTACTGACCATAAGCTTCATTGATGGTCCCGAAATCATCCATGTCTTTAATAAAAATAGAACATTTCACGACATCTCCAAAACCATAGCCCGCTGCTGATAAAATTGCATCGAGATTTTTCATCACCGCATGGGTTTCCTCCGTGATATTTTCGTTGATCAGTTCACCGGTCTCCGCATCCAGTGCGATCTGACCAGAAACAAAAAGGGTAGCGCCGGCCTGAACCGCCTGACTATAAGGACCGATAGGCGCCGGTGCCTCTTTCGAATAATGAATCTTATTTGCCATAATTTAAAATTTTGCTCCAAAGTTAGGGATTTATAGTTGAATATAGTGCCACGTCTTGAGTCCTAAGTATGGAGTACTAAAACGGCTGGAAATAAGAGGCCATTGAGCTTGTCGAAATGTCCTCTTATTTCCAGAATATTCAAGACTCTCCCCGTAGGAAATTGCAATTCCAGAAAGGAATTAAATACCTCTTCTCGGAAACCAATCAAACATCTAGCGTCTCCAATCTCAAGGCTCAATACTCCCGACTAAATACTATACTTCCTCTCTCCCCATAAATGGATCAGAAATACTATCCTTGCCAGTCTCCAATCTTCCTGCGTATCGGATTCCGAAATTATCCAAACCTGGTACTTCAAGCTTAAAGTCATACCAGCCCTTATTTTTGGAGGTATCCAAAGTGAAGCTTTCTGAAGAGTCAGGAAGAACAGTAAAGGTCTTTTCCAGTTTCTGATAAGTATCATCTGCCAACCTTAAGTTCAAGGATTGCAGCCCGCTGATGTTATTTACCGTGATTTTAAGACTGTCAGTGATTTTCTTGCGTTTTTTGACGGGCGCACAAGTCATGCTCACTCTAGGTCCCTGAGCGGTACCCATAAATTCCCTAAAGTAACCGTTTGGCCCATAAACCCTCAAATGATACTGCCCGTTTTCAAAAGATTCAAGAGGCCACTGGTATTCCAGCTCATCTCCTGACTTAACGGCAAAAGCCCAGGTTTTTACCGGCTCAAATTGTCCGCTATGTTCATCTTTATAGTTCCCTGGAGCATAGACATTGAAAGGGGCACCCAATGCCTCCTCCCCGAAAATATCTTTGCCGGCCTTAAACCGGATGACAAAGTTTTTACCGTCCTTACTGAGCTGTCCATCCGCATAAAGCTCATATTTCAGCGCATTGGAGGGCTTGGTTCCCGGCTCTTGTTGGGGTAAAACAGCATTGCCTTGTGGGTTTGAACCAAGCTCCCTCGCTTCCTCTTCAGACAGGGTTTTAAAGTTTTTGGGCAATTCTTTGAACTGGGCGTTGAAGATCTGCTGTATGTGCTTGTTCCTTTCCAACCATTCAGGAAGATCGATTTTTTCCCCATTGTACGGTCTGAAAGCTGAAGTCAAATCCCCGCTTATTTCCCTTCTCCAGCTACTGATATTACTTTCTTCGATTTTCTGACCGGTCTTATGGGACAACCACTTTTCCATCAGCATGATGGTGGAAGTAATGTCACATACCTGCGAATTCACCCAGCCACCACGGGTCCATGGGGATGCGATCACCAAAGGCACCCGATAGCCCAGGCCTACAGGGCTTGTTCTGGCATCCCTTTCCTTAAAACCAACTGCGATCTCTTCTTCCTTAGTCACAAACTCACCGGTAACATCCAACCCATCAGAAACCTTTCCAGCTGTCGGATCATGTGGATTTGGGGCAACAAAAGGAGGTACATGATCAAAATAACCGTCATTTTCATCATAGTTCAGGATAAAAATGGTCTTTTTCCATACCTCAGGATTTTGGGTCAAAATATCCAGAACCTCCGAAACGTACCATGCCCCGTACCAGGGAGCACTGGGATGATCTGAAAATTTCTGGGGAGCTACCACCCAGGAAACAGCCGGAAGTTTTCCCTCCCGGACATCCTTGCGGAACTGGTGGAGAATATCGCCCTTTGGAACACTTGCCTCCCGCTTTTCCCCATTGTCACTGTAGGTCATGGTCTCCACTTTGTGGTAATCAGGATCTTCTATATTAGTGGTGAATGCCTTGGCATGCAGGCTTTTTTCCCTTTCCGACAATTGCTGAAACTTTTCTGGATTCCAGTGTTTGAGGTACTCTTCCAGCGCTGCGATGTCCTCTTTTTTCTCAGCAATCTTTTTGGCAAGTTCTTCCTTATCCCCTCCATTCTCAAGCTCCCTTTCCAAACCGGACAAATCCTTGGCCAGGCTTTTTTCGCGCTTTTTGAGGTAATCATAATGCCCCGGACTGAAACGCACCCCAAATTGGGAAAACCATTCCAAGTTATTGTCTGTAAAATTGGCCAATAAAGAACTATCCTCCACATCAGTTCCTACACTCAGTTCATTCTGGTAGACTTTCCAAGAAACCCCGTGATCTTCCAGTCTTTCCGGAAATGTTTTCCAGTCCACCTCATTGCTATAGCCCATCTCCCCATTTCTGACCTTTGGCTTTTCACCGGGATTACCATGTGTTTTTCCTGTCCAAAAATAATTTCTATTGGTAGTGGTACCGGTAATTGAAGCACAAAAATGCTGGTCACAAACAGTGAAGGCATCGGCCAGCGCATAGTAAAATGGAATATCTTCACGGCTGTAATAGCCCATGGTCATGGGAACATCCCGAAACTCCCTGTTACCGGGCCTTTTTGCCTCTATCCAGCCATTATATTTTCCTTCATTTCGTGCATCCACCTGATTTTCCCAGCTGTGTGGGATGTCCCGCATCCAGGTGGCCTTGGTGTCCTTGATGTCAAAACGGAAAGGAGCAAAACGGTTTCCATTTTTATCGGGCTGCAACCATACGGGGTTTTTATCCGGCAAAGTAATCGCTCGGGGATCGTTGAATCCTCTGACACCTTTCAAGGTCCCGAAACAATGATCAAAGGACCGGTTTTCCTGCATCAAAAGCACCACATGCTCCGCGTCATAAAATGTCGTCCCTGGATCGGGAGTAATGGCCAGGGCCTTTTCTATAGAACCCGGCAAAACACTCCACAAACCGGCACTTCCTGAAAGAAGTGCTGCTTTCTTTAAAAAGTCTCTTCTTGAATCACTCATATTTTCAATTAATAATCATTGCTCAAATTAATAATTTCGGTTTGGTATATCTTATAAAATAAAAAATAGTGGAACATTGACCTGATAAACGGTCTCCGTTCCACTATTTGTTAAATTAGAATTCAATGGTCTACTTCAACCACCAGGTCATCTCATCAATATGGTCATTCCCCTCTCCAAACTGATTGGTAATGGCACTTGCTACGTTTGACGCATTGTAATTATACTCCGATTGTGGATAGATCCATCTGTAAGGAACCTCCACCCCAGCAGGCCTTCTGAAGGAAGGATAGCCCCCTGTGCGGTGATGATCATAGAAAGAAGTCCATCCCAATTGGAAAAATGACTGAAGGTATTTTTGCATGATGATCAATTGAATCTGCTCCTCTTCGCTGACGGCCATGGTAAAGTCATTCATGCCTAGCCCCAGGTAATCCTCCGCTGCTGCCTCAGTAACATACATTGAGTAGTTTTCGGCGTACATTTCATAAAACTTGAAGGAAGCTTTAACGGCTGAAGCATAAAGGGCCTCCGCATCTGCAGAAATCCAGCCTCTTACTGCCGCCTCAGCCAAAATCAACTGCTGTTCAGAATACCCTAAAAGCATGTAAGGCTCGTTTACCGGATCTTTATGATAACGGTCATTGACCTTGGACACATTGCCCTGAGTGGCCTTTTCATTTACTTCTGCATAAGGAGCGGCAGGATCCCCTCCTTCATAGGCTGAAAAATCATTGATTGCCTTTCCTGCTTCCTTCGCCGATTTTGTCTGGGTACAATAAATAAACAATCGTGGATCCTCACGATCCTGAAGACGCTTTACAAAAGTGGAGTCCATGTACATACCTGAACTGAAACCGCTACTGTTGAAGTCAGGATAGCGGTTGTCCTGCTGGTCCAGGAACACCAGCTGGCCACTGTCCTCTACTTTCTCCATCAAAGGCTCATTCTGGTAGATGGAAGCAAACTCTCCCAGGTTTATCTCTCCTGATTTTTCAGAAAGGGTCAATAATACCTTAAGACGGAAAGCATTGATCAGTTTCCTCCAGCTAGTCATGTCCCCACCATAGATGATATCACCTGCTATGATGTTGTTATCGGCTGCAAGCAAGTCATTGGCCTCTTTAAGCTCGGTTAGGACCCCCTCAAAAACCACCTTCTGATCATCATATGCGGGGGTGTAGCTCTCCTGAGACTCACCCATTAGCGCCGCCGAATAAGGGACATCTCCAAAGGTCAAGGTCAAATTATAGAAATAATAGGCCCGGAAAAACTTGCCCAAAGCAACATAAGACGGATCTCCTATACGCTCCCCCTCCTCAATCATCTTGGTTACGTCCCTTAGATCACTGTAAACACCATAACTTCCCCTGTCCCATTTATAATACTGGTTGGTATTCTCACCATCTGTCTGCACCAGCATCTTTAAAGCGTATAAAGGAGAGGTTCCTCTATACGACCGGAAAGCATTCCACTCCACCTTGGTCAGCAACAGCTGGGGGTGGGTTTCAGTTGGCAGGTTGGGATTGACATTCATTTCCTCCAGATTTTGACAGGAAGCCAGGCCCACTAGCAAAACCAATGCTGCAATTATATTTTTCATTCTTTTTGTCATTTTTAAAACTTTGCCAGAAAATCAATTAAAAGGTCGCCATAAGGGTAAAGCCTACATACCTGGATGAAGGATCCTGTAGGTTGTTATCATTGCCATAATCAGGATCAAGCAAAGGCAACTTCTTCCATACCGCCAGATTGTAGCCATATACCGAAAGGTCCAATTTCTTGATCTTTTGAGAGGTCATGATATTCATCAGGTCATAAGTCACAGACAGCCTTCTCAGCTTGAAATAAGAACGGTCGTACACGTTGGCAAAAAGCTCGCTTTCCTCTTCGGTTACCTGCGCCCGGTAGGGATAAATCTGAGACCAAGTCTGCCAGCTTACGGCCGTGGTATTTTGAGTATATTCCCTGGTATCAGAAATTACATTCCCATCTACATCTCTTACCAGTTCGCCTCCGGTTAGCACTACACCTTCTGGTACATACACCGGCTCACCTGCAGCATATTCCTGATCACGATAAAGTACAGAATTTGGATGCTTACCACCCCACCACATTTTCTCTATGGTCAGTGAACGGATCAAACCTCCCCAAGCTCCATCTATGTCCATATCTACCCTAAAATCGCCCACTCTGAACCTATTCTGAAGGCCTAATCTCCACGAAGGATCCAAGTGCCCTATTTTGGTAGGATAAGGATCACGTGTAGGCAATCCGGTATTGGCGTCCAAAATCACCTGTCCATCGGCACTCTTTTGCCAAACGGTGGCATAATAACTGTCTGCCCGATCACCTTCACGAAGGTTGCCGAAACGTGCATTGTCACCATAGATATCGGTGATTTTCTTTACATAGCGGGTCCAGTTTAGGCCCAAATCCCATCCAAAATTATTATGATTCACTGCATTGAAATTGACCATCGCCTCAAAGCCGTGCGTGGTATACTCATTGCCATTCACTTTGCGTGAGGTAAAGCCTGATGCTTCAGAAACACTGAGGTCGATGATCTGGTTTTCATCCAAAATCCTGTAATAGGTACCTTCCAAGGTCACTCTTTTTTGTGCAAAGGAAGTAGAAAAACCTGCTTCAAAAGAAGTGGATTTCTCCGGCATGATTCCAGCGTTCACCAAGCCTGAAGGATAATAGACAGAAGGGGTGGAGCCATAGGTCACTCCCTTGTTATAGGTAGCTTGAAGGCTATAAGGGTCCAAATCACTGGAAACCTGCGACCATGAACTGTAAACCTTCAAGTAGTCAACGGCTTTCGGCATCCTAACAAATTCAGAAAGCATCGCACTGACGGATGCGGAAGGATAAAAATAAGAGTTCGTCGAAGTAGGCAAAGTAGATGACCAGTCATTTCTGGCTGAAAAGTTCACAAATACCGAATTCCACAAGTCCACATTCGCAGAGCCGTATACACTTCGGATGGCTTTTTCCTGAAAATAATTCGTGGCCCTCACCGGTCCTTGGGTATTGCTCAAGCTGTATACTCCTGGAACAATCAGCCCATCGGAAGAGGCATATTCCTGCTGATAGGTTCTGTAAAAGCTGGAAGCTCCGGCATTGACTGTAAAGCCAAGATTTTGATTGAGCGTTTTACTATAAGAAGCCAGCACATCGGTATCCAGGTTCAGCTGGCTGTCGTTCCACATCTTGTAGTCACCGTTTCTGGAGTCACCATAGTTCATGTAGGACTTAGGACTTTCCATGTCCTCAAACAACCTTCTTTCCCTTGCCGACACCCTGCCCTGAATATACAGGTCTGGAGTGATCTGGTATTTCAATTTGAGCTTTCCATCCAGGGTATTCCTGTTATGGATCTGGTTTAGCTCATAAGCAGCAAAATAAACATTATTATACCAAGCATAATTGTAGTTGGCCTGACGGTAACCTTCCAGACCGGGTACATACATATGGTCTTTCAGATCCTGTCCGTTTACATCATCACCCATCCAGATCAAAATGGTATACATATGGTTCTTAGGCCCATAACCATAGCGTGGATAATTAGGAGAAAACACCTTATTATAACTCAAGGTTGCATCCAACTGAAGGTCTTCGGTCAGATCAAATGAGGAATTGAAATTCAAGCCTCCGGTATGCAATGAGGTATTGGGAACCTGACCGGTTTGGTAAGAATAGTTTCCTGAAAAATAGAACCGGGATTTTTCACCTTGGTAGGCTACCGAGAAATCGTTCTTGGTCACCACACCGGTATTCAAGAAATCCTTAAGATTATCGTGCCTTTTCCATTCGGTCGGTACGCGCTCGTAGCGGGATTTGTCATCATAGATTGTCCCGGAGACATTGCCGTACCACTCGATGGTTTCCCCAGTAACCTTATCACGGATAGGACTGTTCCATTGAGGGATCATGACACCTGGCTCAAACTTTGGCCCCCATATCATGTCTCCATCGGAAATACCGCCGTCGGCACCGTCCCAAAATTCATATTTACCATTAGAGCCATTGCCATATTCGGTCTGGGTCTCAGGGAAAACGGTAAAACCTGCTGTGACCATGTTACTGGTAGATGCAGTCACAGTAAGTCCTTCCTTACTCGCATTTTTTCGCGTAATCAAGATAGCACCGTTTTTCCCTCTTGCTCCATATAGCGCTGAGGCTGCTCCTCCCTTTAGCACATTGATACTTTCGATATCTTCAGGAGAAATATCAAAAAGATCCGACTCTACTGGAATACCGTCCAATACAATCAAAGGAGTCTTTCCTCTAAGGCTAAATGAAGGAGATTGGAAAATCCCTGTCGGATTGTTTACTGTAAGCCCAGCTACTTGGCCGGAAAGGGCATTTCCCAAGTTCATCGTTCTGGACTCGCCCAATACATCTGTATTGACCTCCTGGGTGGCATACCCCAGCTTTTTCTTTTGTTGCTTGATCCCGATGGCCGTAACCACCACTTCATCCAAACTTTGCTCATCCTCCTGAAGGACTACATCAATTACAGACCTCCCGTTTATCGCCACCTCTTGGGGCACAAAGCCAATAAAACTGAAAAGCAGCACATCCTCTTTAGTGGTCTGAATAAAGTAGTTGCCGTCAAAGTCGGCCACCGTTCCATTGGTAGTTCCTTTGACCATCACCGTTACCCCTGGAAGACCTTCTCCTGAAGCATCGGTTATTTGGCCACTGACCTGATCCTGTCCCATTGCGATAAGGGGAATGTTCAAAATCAGGCCAAACAATAATGTAAAAGCGTGTTTCATAAGTTAGTGTGATTATTTATTTTATAAAATGCTGATTTTCTTTACTTTAACCCTCCAACAGCCTTATACCGCTGAATTTGGGAGCAAAATTATCATCCACACCAACTTTTATTGGGAAACAGCAATTATCAATTCTTTAATTGATCTAAGCAGACTTAAGTAAAATTTAAACCTTAAGAGGTGGTTGTATTTGAATAATTTCAATCACGAAACAAAATGACATCATACGATCATAAAAAAATATCAAAATCCATCCACACCACCTTCCATAAGTCCTATTTTAACATAGAAAAAACTATTAAAAATTTGTTAACGGATAAAAAAAAGGCAGATAGATACCTACCTGCTTTTCCAAAATTAAATCAACCGCATATATTAAATCTTTACTGAAGTATCAGCTTAGCTTTTCAGCAAAAGCTCTTTCGTCAGTTTATTCAAAGCTTCAACTTTATATTCAAAATCCCCTTTCAAGGTGTCCCTGTATTGGTTAATATTTTCCACCATTTCGTTGATATCATCAGGAATCACTTCTTCCAGGAACTGCCGCAGCCGCTTGGCCGTGGTTGGAGACTTACCATTGGTACTGATAGCAATTTTCACATTTCCCTTGGTCACAATACCTCCCAAATAAAAATCACACAATTCAGGCGTATCAGCAATGTTTACCAATAAATTTTTTGCCTTTGCGTCCAAATGAATTTGCTTGTTTACCTCTTTGTCATCAGTAGCACCGATCACCATATGGCGTCCTTCCAAATATTTGGGATCATAAGCATCCTCCACCAAAGAAAGGTTCTTTTTTTCAGATGCTATCTTTCGAATATCGTTAGAAATCTCCTTGGCAACAATAGTTACCTGGGCATTGGGGCTTGATTTTAGCAAAAAAGACAATTTCTCCAATCCCACATTTCCAGCTCCTACGATAAGTGTATTTAACTGTGCTACCTTCAGGAACACAGGGTACAATTCATTCATTTCTTTTTTGGTTATTGTGGTTCAAAGCAATATCAGGAAATATTGAACCAATACTTCCTGATAGCTTATCTCATTCGTCAAACAGGCTAAGCCTTGACAGCCGCCCTGTATATCTCCATCAGCTTAGGGCTTTCTCTAACGACATCCCCAATAATGATCACTGCAGGAGCTCCAATACCTGATTCCTCTACTTTTTGCTGTATATCACTTATTAGTCCGGCTACCACCTTTTCATTGGCGGTGGTACCATTCTGTATCAAGGCTATTGGCGTATCCGCTTTTCCTGATTGGCTAAAAGCCCCTACTATTTCCGCCAACTTCCGGGTTCCCATCAGCACCACTACTGTGGCTGTAGACTGGGCCGCGATCTTAATATCCCTGGAAAGTTGCCCTGAAGAGGTGGTTCCGGTAATTACCCAAAAACTTTCTGCCACCCCCCTTTTGGTCACCGGAATACCTTGGTAAGCAGGCACCGCCACACTGGAGGTGATACCGGGGATCACTTCAGTGGCTATGCCAAACTGCTGGACATAGTCAATTTCTTCAGCTCCCCTTCCGAAGACAAAAGGATCTCCCCCTTTGAGCCTTACCACATGGCCATATTTCATGGCATATTCCACGATCAGCTGGTTGGTATCCTCTTGAGGGTTATTTTTGCTCCCATGCCGCTTGCCGACAAAGACTTTGAGGGCATTTTCAGTGGCATGCTTGAGCAATGATTTATCTACCAATGCATCATAGAGTATCACATCCGCCTTGCCCAAGGCCAAAATCCCCTTAAGGGTGATCAGCTCTGGATCACCGGGACCGGCCCCTACCAAGGTCAATTTTGGTGTGATACTTGGTATCATGCTTCTACCTCCTTTGCACGGTAATCGCTCAAGGCATGGTAAACCTGCTCTGCTTTTGCATAATATGTCTTGGCAAAATCTTCGGTAGGTTCATTTTTCTGGATTTCGTAAACGATATCCGCAAAAGTACCTCCGAGGTTGATCTTTCCAGATGCGACAAATAGTTCATCAAACTGCTCCACGATATTAGAGTAGGAGTTGGCAGCCTTACCTTCTGAAATCAAAATGGCTTTGGCAGAATTTACCAGCCCTGCGTAAGTATGGTAAATACTATCTGACCATTTTTTGTCATTCATGCTGTCTTCGGCATTGGCCAGCTTCTCCCGTGCTTCCAAAAGCAGGGTTGCCACCAAGTCAATAACTACACCGGCACATTCACCTACACCTACCGCTTTAACATAGGCCTTTTCATTGCCCCAGTCGATATAATCGGAATCCACGACATCCTCTGTGCTTGACAGAGGCTTAAGGAATTCATAGAAATACATCTGCCCCTGACGGTCATAGTATTCCACATATTTCTCGCCCTTTTCGGCATTTTGCTCAAAATCATCCAAAATCAACCTCAAAGCCTGAGGAGCCCTTTTACTGGGGATTTTGATGACCTTATCCGCAAACCTTCCTTCTCCGTTTCCTAGCGTCGCTCCGCCAAGTAGCACCTGCAGGGCAGGGATTACTGACTTGCCCACTTTGATGGACATTCCCTGGAAGCCGATAGATGCCATATTGTGCTGGCCACATGCGTTCATACAACCTGAGATTTTGATGTTCAGGTCTTTGTTGAACAAGTATTGTGGATATTCTTTGAAGATTACCTCTTCCAAAATATGGGCTGCACCTGTACTGCTGGCAATTCCCAGGTTACAAGTGTCAGTACCTGGACAAGCCGTAAGGTCTCCCAGTGAATCGTAACCATAAGCCACGAAATTGAGTTTTTCCAATTCCTGATAGAAAAATGGTAGGGCTTCTTCCTGCACATCCCTGATCAGAATATTTTGCCTCAAGGTAAGACGGATCTCATCGTTGGCATATTTGCTTACCAGATCCGCTAACTTTCTTGCTTTGTCGGTATAGAAATCGCCCAAATGTACTTTGATCCCTATAGAGACATATCCTTTTTGCTTTTGAAGAAGCACATTGGTCTTTAACCATCTCTCATAGGCTTCACCCTCAGGGGCTGTTACTGCCGGAAACTCAGCCTGAGGCAATTTCTGCTTGGCTTCGTAGCTCTTATAGTCAATAGGATAAGACTGGAAAGGAAGTGCTTTTTGCTCCTGCTCCACCAGTTTCATGAATTCCTCCACACCAATATCCTTGATCAGGAACTTCATTCTGGCTTTCATCCTTTTGGCCCTTTCACCGTGACGGTCAAACATCCTCACCACTCCTTCAATAAAAGGAATCAGCTTATCTGTTGCCAAGAAATCGGTGATCACATCGGCATGTCGTGGTTGGGAACCCAATCCACCACCCAGTAGGACCTTGAAGCCTCTTACTTCTTCCCCGTCCACAGTCTTCACTTTGGGGATAAAACCAAGGTCGTGAAGGTAAGTCAAAGCGGTATCTTCCTCACTGCAGGAAAACGCCATCTTAAACTTTCGTCCCATTTCTTGACAGATAGGATTACGCAGCATGTACTTAAAGGTAGCGTCTGCATAAGGAGTTACGTCAAAGGGTTCGTTTGGATCCACCCCCGCTCTCTCAGAAGCAGTCACGTTTCTTACCGTGTTACCACAAGCCTCGCGCAAGGTGATATCGTCCTTCTCCAAATCCGCCCATAGTTCTGGTGTACGGTCCAGGCTTACATAGTGGATCTGAATATCCTGACGGGTAGTAATGTGCAGCCTTCCTGTAGAGTATTCCTCAGACACATCACAGATCCTATGTAATTGCTTACCGCTAACTTTACCATAAGGCAACTTGATACGGATCATCTGTACCCCCGGTTGGCGCTGGCCATAAATGCCCCGTGCCAATCTCAGGCTTCTGAATTTTTCTTCGTCTATCTTACCGTCCCTGAAAAGCGCAATTTTCTTTTCCAGTTCGATAATATCTTTTTCCACAATGGGATTTTCAATTTCTGTTCTAAAGCTTTGCATAGTGGTTGTCTGATTTTTTTGGTTGTAAGCAAATGAACCTACTCTTCTTCATCAATAATAGTAGATTCTTTTTACTGAATGAACCCTACACTTACTGTGTCAAAAGAACCTTCATCTACCAGGATAAAGCTTCCGTTGGACTTGCTCACATGGTAAGGATCAAAGTGAATCGGTTTGCTTAACCTGAATTTCACTTTACCGATATCATTTAACTTCAACTGGTCTGTCCCCTCTTCCCCTGAGAAATCGGTATGAACCAAGCCATCTATGCTGTCCACTTTGGCCAATACTTGGTTGACGCCGTGTTGAAGGATATATTTTGCACCTACTCTTAATGGCTTGCTGTTCACCTGACAGATCGTCGCAGAAAGTTGCTTCTCTGATTTGGGAAGCTCGCTGGATTTGACCAGCATGTCCCCACGGCTTACATTGACTTCATCTTCAAGGGTAATCGTCACAGAGCTGCCCGGCACTGCCTCTTCAAATTCCTGATCAAAGAAATTGATCGATTTGATCTTGCTGCTCGTATAGGAAGGCAAGACGGTCACGTCATCTCCTACCGACAGGTTGCCCCCGTAGAGCTTTCCGGCAAAACCGCGGAAATCATGATGGGTATCGGTTTTTGGCCTTACCACATATTGCACGGGAAAACGGGCGGCACTGTTTTCTTCCAGCTCATCCAATTCAAGATTTTCCAGATAATCCAACAATGAAGGACCACCATACCAATCCATTTTATCAGATCCTGAAGCAATGTTGTCTCCATGAAGGGCACTTACCGGAATAAAGGTCACCTCATCGACTTTGTAATTGCTTTTATCAATCAACACCTCAAAGTCCTTCTTGATCTCTTCAAAAACCTGCCGGTCAAAATCCACCAGGTCCATTTTGTTGATCGCCACTATCACATGCCCCACTCTTAGCAGGTTGTTGATGAAAAAGTGACGATAAGTCTGTTCAATCACCCCTTTTCGCGCATCGATCAAAATGATCGCCACTTGGGAGGTGGAAGCTCCGGTCACCATATTTCGGGTATATTCCACATGGCCCGGGGTGTCCGCAATGATATAATTGGTCTTATCGGTATTGAAATAAATATGGGCCACATCAATGGTGATACCTTGCTCCCGCTCTGCCACCAATCCATCAGTAGCCAAGGAGAAATCAAGGTAATCAAAGCCTTTTTGCCTACTGTTACGCTCGATGGCCTCCAGCTTATCCGTAGTCAGTGACTTTGTATCATACAACAGCCTTCCGATTAGGGTGCTTTTCCCATCATCCACACTTCCTGCTGTTGCCAAATTGATCAGTTTTCTATTTTCAGTGCTCATTGTATTCTTAATTTTTAAAAGGGATTGGTTGATGCCGGATGCCAATTGGTCCACCGACTGTCCTGCTCACGATTTTTACGGCAAAACCTGCCGCATCCTAGAAGTAACCTACTTTCTTTCTGTTCTCCATGGCTGCCTCGGAACGCTTGTCATCGATTCTGGCTCCACGTTCGGAAATGGTACTTGCACGGATCTCATCCACTACCTCCTCCAGGGTCTCTGCTTCAGAAAGAACAGCCGCTGTACAGGTCATGTCCCCTACGGTCCTGAAACGAACCATACGCTCTTCCACCTCCTCATGATCCTCCCGGTAAACGTGCTCAGAAGCAGTCCAAATCATACCGTCCCTCACAAAAATCTCTCGCTTATGCGCAAAATAGATAGAAGGAATTTTGATATTTTCAGTCTTGATATATTCCCACACATCCAGCTCCGTCCAGTTGGAAATAGGGAATGCCCTTACATTTTGTCCTTGATTGACCTTACCGTTGAGCATATCAAACAGCTCAGGCCGTTGGTTTTTCTCATCCCATTGTCCGAAGTCATCCCTCACGGAGAATACCCTTTCTTTTGCCCGGGCTTTCTCTTCATCCCTTCTTGCCCCTCCGATACAAGCATCAAACTTGTGCTCTTCAATGGCATCCAGAAGCGTGGTCGTCTGCAGAGAGTTTCTACTCGAATAACGTCCTTTTTCCTCTTGCACTTTACCTTGGTCAATGGAGTCCTGAACTTTGGCCACTATCAACTCCAGCCCTAGTTCTTCCACCAATTGGTCCCTGAATTCTATGGTCTCAGGGAAATTGTGGCCAGTGTCCACATGTAACAATGGAAAAGGAATTCTCGCAGGATAAAAAGCTTTTTGAGCTAATCTTACCAGTGTAATGGAATCTTTGCCACCTGAAAACAATAAAACAGGCCTCTCAAACTGCGCCGCAACTTCGCGAATAATATGAATTGATTCGGCTTCTTTCGGATTAGGAACAAATATATTTTTCATGCTAAACATCTATTTTATATGTAAACCACATTCTTTTTTTGAACTTTCCCACCACCATCTTCCGGCTCGTGGATCCTCTCCGGGCTCAATGGCACGGGTACAAGGGGCGCAGCCTATGCTGACAAACCCTTTGTCATGAAGTGGGTTATAAGGGATTTTATTGTCGTTGATATACTGAAGCATCTCTTCCATGCTCCATTCCAACAATGGATTGAATTTGATGATCTGGTTACCTTCGTCCCATTCAAGTTTTTGCATGGCACTTCTGTTGCTACTCTGCTCGGCCCTCAGACCGGTAATCCAGATACTGTTTCCCGCCAATGCACGCTTCAAAGGCTCTACCTTACGCACATAGCAGCAACTCTTTCTATTCTCGGGGGATTCATAGAATCCGTTGATCCCGATATCACTTACCAATTTCTCCACCGAAGCGGTGTTCGGGTAATAAGGCTGGATCTTGATCTTGTACTTGCTTTCTGTCCTGGACAGCAGATCATAGGTTTCATAAAACAATCTTCCGGTATCCAATGTAAAAATAGTGACAGGTAAATTGTTCTTGGCGATGATTTCGGTAATCACCTGATCTTCTTGCCCCAACGAAGTGG
This sequence comes from Echinicola sediminis, assembly GCF_054777495.1. NCBI lineage: Bacteria > Pseudomonadati > Bacteroidota > Cytophagia > Cytophagales > Cyclobacteriaceae > Echinicola > Echinicola sediminis. The sequence goes on from NZ_BAAHAP010000003.1 coordinate 51,730, forward strand.
AAAAAACCACTTTCCCAGGAAACAGTTCACACAGCTGGGCAATAGCATCTGCTATGCCTAGCTTCTCAACACGTACAGACAAGTCTTTCAAAAGGTTCTTCTTCATCATCATGCTAATTTTATCTGTCTGTTATCTTTGCCCAAGCTCTTTCGTGGAAATAGTACAGCACCATTTTGCTGACCACTTCAATAGATCCAATCGAAAGGGCCGTCTTTATCTCGCCGGTAATCAGATAGGAAATCACCATTGTATCTATGGTCCCTACCAATCTCCAGGACACCGACTTTAAAACACTTTTTCTCTTAGTGTCTTTTCCTTTTTCATCTATAAACCACTTTTTGATAGGCTGATCAAAAATCATAGGTTTTATAATTTGTTGAAAGACAAAAGTATATAAAACCTATAAAAAAAGTAGGGTTTATAGAAAATTTTTTTTTACCCCTTATCGAGTATATCAGATAAGGTCTTGTTTTCCAGTATATTAAGTGTTTCATCACGCACCTGTATCATCACTTTATTTAGCCCACAAATTTCCTGATCTTTACACTCCTCACAGGCCTCATAATAGTTAAGGCTTACACAGGGAAGAAGTGCTATGGGACCGTCCAAAAGACGGATAATTCTGGACAACGGAATCTCCTTGGGCTCCTTGATCAGATAATACCCTCCTCCTTTGCCTTTTTTACTTCCAAGAAAGCCTGCCTTCTTCAATTCCAGCAAAATATTTTCCAAAAACTTGTGGGAAATACCGTGCTCGGCGGCAATGTCCTGGATCAATACAGAACCCTCTTCTTTATGCTTTCCCAGATAGGTCAAGGCATGAAAGGCATATTTTGTTTTTTTGGATAACATCTTACAAAAATAAAATAATTCCTTAAATCACCCCATTTGTACTTATTTTTTCCACAAACTAAGCCGAGGTTTTACAATTGGGCCATCCAAGCACACCTCGAATGACGTGTTGAAAACAAAGAGGCTGCCTCATAAGTTCTTTTCAGTGCGTTCCGCCCTGACTGAGCAGACAGTTGCAATGGAAAAGCCCGCCTTCCACAGGCGGGCTTCACTGCGTTTGCTATGAGGATGCTAAACCACAACTGTCATGCTACTTCTTTACATCTTTAAAATGTAAATTCTGGTAATGAAGCATTTTCTTGTTATGAGACAGCCTCCAGGCATTTTATTTCATATCGGATGGATTAGATCATCTCCACACTTCTTTTGACAAACTCCGTAAGGTCTTTCCCCGAAAGCATTCCCTGAGAAAGCTTGGCCAGATCAAAAGCCTGCTTGGCAAGCTTGGCCTGCTCCTCCTCACCTTCTGCCTTTAGGATCTTGTCGATGATTTTGTGGTTTCCATTGATGGCTACCTTGTAGTTATCCGGCATTGCCCCATAAAAGCCCATGCCTCCTCCGGTCTGCGCCATATCCTTCATCCTACGCATAAACTCCTCCATCGTGATGGTCACGGGCAACTCCTCTGGACTCAGCCCCTCTACTTCTACAGAGTAGCTATTGCTTCCGATGGCCTTTTCAAAAATTTCCTTCACCTGCTTGCTCTGCTCTTCTGTAAGCACGTTGGCCGTGCTCTCTTCCTTTTTGATCAGTTTATCTGCCACATCAGCATCCACGCGCTTCAGGGATGTCTTTTCCAGCTTTTGCTCCAGGTTATTGATGAAGTGGCTATCTATAGGCGAATCCAATACCAATACATCATAGTCTTTGCTATTCGCCGACTGAATAAAGGCATCCTGTTTCTCTGTGTCCGTGCTGTAAAGGAACACGGTTTGTTCATCCTTATCGGTTTGGTTGCCCTTTACCTTTTCCTGGTACTCCGTAATGGTAAAATATTCGCCCTTGGTATTGTTCAGCAACGCAAAATCTTTTCCTTTTTCATAGAATTTATCCTCACTGATCATACCATACTTTACAAACAAGCCGATATCATCCCACTTGCTCTCGTATGATTTTCTATCTTTCTTGAACAGCTCACCAAGTTTGTCTGCTACTTTTTTGGTGATATAGCTGTTGATTTTCTTCACATTTCCATCGGCCTGCAAGAAGCTTCGTGACACGTTCAGCGGGATGTCCGGAGAATCGATCACACCATGCAGCAACATCAGGAATTCAGGGACAATGTCCTTCACCTCATCTGTAATGAATACCTGACGGGAAAACAGCTTGATTTTATTGCGCTGCAGCTCAAACTCATTTTTAACCTTTGGAAAATAAAGTACCCCCGTAAGGTTAAATGGGTAATCCACATTGAGATGGATCCAGAAAAGAGGATCCTCGCTCATCGGATAAAGCTCCTTATAGAAAGCCAGATAGTCCTCGTCTTTAAGTTCACTTGGAGATTTGGTCCAGATCGGCTCCGTGGTGTTGATGATATTATCTACTTCTACCGATTTATACTTAGGCTGGCCTTCATCATCCTTCCCGTCTTCTACGCTTTCAGTTTTCGTTTCAAACTTGATGGGTACCGGCAAAAACTTACAGTACTTGTCCAAGATCCCCTGAAGCTTCCACTTGTCCAAAAACTCTTCTGACTCTTCGTTGATATGAAGAACTATTTCCGTTCCTCTTTCGGTCCTATCACCTGCTGAAATTTCAAAGGATGTACTGCCATCACAGGTCCATTTGGCAGGCTCTGCCCCCTCCTGATAGCTAAGCGAGTGGATATCCACCCTGTGCGCCACCATAAAAGCTGAGTAAAAACCCAGACCAAACTTACCGATGATTTCATTGGCATCTTTGGCATCCTTGAATTTTTCCACAAATTCGGTAGCTCCTGAAAAAGCAATCTGGTTGATGTACTTCTTTATTTCCTCTGCGGTCATACCGATACCCTTATCGGCAATGGTGATGGTCTTTTTCTCCTTGTCAAAACTCACCTCCACCTGGACATCACCCAGCTCTCCTTTGTACTGCCCCAAGGTTGCCAGTCTTTTGATCTTCTGTGTGGCATCCACTGCGTTGGACACAAGTTCCCTAAGGAAAATCTCATTATCTGAGTAAAGAAACTTTTTAATAATCGGGAAAATATTCTCGGTATGAATCGAGATGGTACCTTTCTCCTGCATAACTATATGGTTTTTATAATTTTATCGATTTTTAAACATTTTCCTTTTATCAAGCCTTGTTCCAAAAGGATTTTTACGCCATAATGACAGTCATGGCATCGAGCAACACCCTTTACCCTGTCAGACACCCCCATTGCCCAACTCAACGATGTCCTACAGCTGGAGAATATCCTAGTTTTGCAAAAACTGCCTAAGCCTATTTAGGAAGGAGATGTTAACCCTCCTTCGTTATCAAGCGGATTATAGCAAGATATTATTTGTTTAAAAACATTTTAATATATTTGAATAACATATTTTTTATTACTAAATTTCTTACGTGCAAACCGGTAAGAGATGAAACGTTTCTTAGCTTTTTTTAAAAACCTGAACATACTGAAAATTTTAATTTTGTATGAAGATTGTTCTTATCAGCGAATGTCAGATTCGGGAGATGGCCGTCATCGAGCAACTCCTCTACCACTACCCTTCTACCATTGTGGTGAGCCCTAATTTTTCAAAAGGTCCTAAGAAAAAAAAATCGCTCACCCCTTCCGCTGTGCTTTCCCGCTTGGCCAAAAGGACATTGGTCAAACTTCACTTAAACACCCTAAACCGTAAACTGTACCCCGATCCACAGTCTAAACCCTCTATTCAAAACAGGATCGAGATCCACGGCCCCAAACTCAATCAGACCGAAGGAATAACATTGCTACAGGAGTTGGAGCCGGATGTCCTGATCACTTGCCGTGCACCTTTGCTAAAACCCGAAATCATAAAAATCCCAAAAATAGCAGCCGTCAATATCCATTACGGAATTGCCCCGGCCTACAGGGGCAATGACTCCCTATTTTGGGCGCTTTTTTTCAGGGACTACGAACACTTAGGAGGATGCATTCACCACCTCAGTGAAGGGGTGGACACAGGGGACATTTTGTCAGAAGCTTTCCCGGCGCTGGCACCTGGGGACGGAGAAACCGAAATTGACATCAAAACCACCCGATTACTTGGCACCGCCCTGATCCAATACCTAAAGGCCCTGGAAAACGGAGAGGCAAAAACCAATGGAAAACCCCAAACGCAAAAAGGCAAAAACTTCAAATCCGCCGACCGGACCGTAGGCAAAAGCCTGCTTTTCTGGCTAAAGAAAAATGTAGGTGCTTCACGGCCGCCCAAGCGGGAAGAAAAAATCATCACTTATTTCTAAATTCCACTATTCTAAAATAAGCCCTCTTTGGAAAAACAAAAATCTTCAGCCTTACGCTAATTTCCCTCACCCAACCTTTCACTCTTTCTTCTTGCGAGCGCGGCCAGCAAATCATCCATTTTCTTCGGTATACTGCGGACTATTTGTTAAATTATGAAAACGCATAAACCCTCAAAATATGGCCTTTTATCATCGAATGGGAAAGACCCCTCCCAAAAGACATACCCAATTCCTGCAACCAGACGGCAGCCTGTATAAAGAAGAACTGGTTTCCTCCAAAGGCTTTTCAGGAATCTATTCCATTCTCTATCATATCCATAATCCGAACGCCATCAAGGCAATCCTCAAACCCACCTCCTTTGATTGGGAAATTGCCAAGGATTACGGTCTTCGACAAACCCACCTGAACACTTCGGAAGTAAGCACCACCGGAAAAGACTACCTCACGGCAAGAAAGATCCTGTTGAAAAACAACGATGTCATGATGGGCATCTGCGCGCCAAGCAATCATAAAATGGACTACTTCTTCAAAAATGCAGATGGGGACGAGGTGGTCTTTGTCCATGAGGGTCATGGACAGCTTATTTCTCAGTTTGGAAAACTGGATATCCGCGAAGGAGACTATATTGTCATCCCAAGGACCACTATCTATAAATTTGAATGGAAAAAAGGCCCCATCAAACTCCTTATTATTGAATCCGCCAGTCCGGTGGAAACTGTACGGCGTTACCGCAACGATGTTGGCCAGCTATTGGAACACTCCCCCTACTGTGAAAGGGACATCAGGGTTCCTGACAAGCTGGTTATTGAAAAAGAAAAAGGAGAATACCACATACAGATCAAAAAAAACAAGCAGCTGTTTCACTATATCTACGAACATAGCCCGCTGGACATTGTCGGCTGGGACGGTTACTTGTACCCCTATGCCTTATCCATAAAAGATTTTGAACCCATTACCGGCAGGATCCACCAACCACCGCCAGTGCACCAAACGTTTCAGGCTGCCGGCTTTGTCATATGTTCCTTTGTACCGAGGCTCTTTGACTACCATCCCCTCTCCATTCCTGCTCCTTATAACCATTCCAATATTGATTCGGATGAGGTCCTGTATTACGTCGATGGGGATTTTATGAGCAGAAAGGGCATTAGCCGGGGATCCTTCACGCTCCATATGGGCGGTCTTCCCCATGGCCCTCACCCCGGTACCGTAGAAAAAAGTATTGGCGCTTCCAAAACAGAGGAGACTGCCGTTATGTTGGACACATTTAGCCCCTTAAACCTGACCCAAGATGCCCTGCGCTTTGTAGATAAAGACTACCCAATGAGCTGGACAGAATAGGTCAGGAGTTTTAATTGGAAATGCCCAGATCATTCTGGGCGGCTAAAAATCCTGACGGGAAAAAGTGGAAGGCATACCGCTTGAAGATGCCAGCTCTTTGAGAAAACGTGGCAGTTTTGGAAACCTACCCCGTTTTTTTAATTATCTTTGCCCCCCAAACCTAAACATTCTTCATGAGGCTTCATTCCAACACGGTATACGGAGTAGTCAATGCCATTGACGAAATCTTCAATCACCAACAGTATGCGGACAAGGTTATCGAAAGGACCTTAAAATCCAATCCTAAATGGGGATCGAGAGACCGTGGTTTTATCGCTGAATCCACTTATGAAATGGTCCGTTGGTGGAGACTGATCAAAGAAGTAAGCCCTACGGATGACCTCTTCCATCTTTTCGGCACTTATTGGTTGATGCAAGGCAACGAACTCCCCCCTTGGAGAGAGTTTGAAGGAATTGATGCAGCGGTAATCAAGCAAAGGTATACCGCCATTCACAGCAGAGCGATACTCCAGTCCATCCCTGATTGGATGGACAGCATGGGTGAAGAGCTTTTGGGAGCAAAATGGGACAAGGAAATTGATGCACTAAATGAACAGGCCCAGGTGGTCATCAGGGCTAACAGCCTTAAAATCTCACGAGAGGATCTCATGAACCGCCTCAAAGAGGACAACGTGGAGACTTTTGCACCAAAAGGCTATAAAGACGCCTTGGTTCTTGCCAAGCGGCAGAACATCTTCAAAAACCCTGCCTTTAAAGAAGGTCTTTTTGAAGTACAGGACGCCTCATCCCAGCTGGTTGCCACCGCTTTGGAGGTACAACCTGGCATGCGCGTCATAGACGCTTGTGCAGGAGCCGGGGGAAAATCCCTTCACCTGGCGGCACTTATGGAAAACAAAGGCCGTATCCTTTCTATGGATGTGGAAGAATGGAAGCTTAAAAACACCAAATTAAGAGCAAGAAGAAACGGTATCAGCATTATTGAAACCAAAGCCATAGACGGAAGCAAAACCATCAAAAGATTGAAGGACTCTGCAGACAGACTGCTGCTGGATGTTCCTTGCTCTGGTATGGGGGTACTCAGACGAAACCCTGACACCAAATGGAAACTCAGCCCAGAATCCATTTCCAACGTACAGACTGTTCAGCAAAATATCCTACAAGATTATAGTGGAATGCTAAAGCCGGGAGGCCTTATGATCTATGCCACCTGCAGCATTTTGCCTACCGAAAACCAAATGCAGGTAGAAAAATTCCTTAGCTCGGAAAAGGGACAGCAGTTTGAACTGATTGAAGACCAGAAAGTTTTGGCCCACGAAAGTGGCTTTGACGGATTTTACATTGCCAAACTTCGTCGAAAGTAAATTTTATAATTGCTTCCAAAACAATAATTAATCTTAGCCGCTGCCCCAAAACGCTTTCATTAAGTGCTTTGGGGCATTCCAAAGAATATTCCATGATCATCCCAAATATTCGAAAAATTTTAGATTATTTTTCAGGGATCGTTGATTCACATTCAAAATTGTTTGTATCTTTGACGGGCAAATAGGGTTAGTTAACCAAATTTGCCATGAATCTAAATACCGATAAATTCCTCTTCGAAGCACTCACCTATGATGACGTGCTCCTGGTTCCGGGATACTCAGAAGTATTGCCTCGCGACACCAACACTTCCACTCAACTTACTAAAAAAATCCGGCTGAACATTCCATTGGTTTCCGCAGCCATGGACACGGTTACCGAAGCAGAGCTGGCCATTGCCATCGCTTTGCAGGGAGGACTAGGGTTCATCCACAAAAACATGAGCATCGAGCAGCAGGCTGCACAGGTGCGCAAAGTAAAAAGATCCCAAAGCGGCATGATCCTGGACCCCATCACCCTGCAGGTAGATGCCAAGGTAAAGGATGCGGAAGAGATCATGAGAGAATACCATATCGGTGGTATTCCCGTAGTGGATAGCGATAAAAAGCTTAAAGGCATCATTACCAACAGGGACTTGAGATTCATCAAAGACCAGCACAGGCCGGTCAAAGAAATCATGACCTCTGAAAACCTCGTCACTGCCAAAGCCGGTATCACTCTGGAGCAGGCAGAAGAGGTGCTGCAGGAACACAAAATCGAAAAGCTTCCTATTATAGATGAAGACAACAGGCTTACCGGTCTGATCACTTACAAGGATATCCTGAAAAGAAAAGACAAGCCCAATGCCTGCAAAGATGAATATGGAAGACTTCGAGTAGGAGCTGCCGTTGGCGTTACCGCGGACATTGTAGATCGTGTTCAGGCCCTTAAAGATGCAGGTGTAGACGTAGTCTCCATCGACACCGCACACGGACATTCCAAAGGTGTGATCGATACCTGCAGAAAAATCAAAGAAACTTTCCCTGACCTTGAAGTGATCGTCGGAAATATCGCCACTCCAGAAGCTGCCAAGGCACTTGCTGAAGCCGGCGCTGATGCTGTAAAAGTAGGTGTGGGTCCCGGAAGTATCTGTACGACCAGAGTCATCGCAGGAGTAGGCGTTCCCCAGCTCTCGGCGGTATTTGAATGCGCTAAGGCTCTTGAAGGAACAGGCGTTCCGATAATTGCAGATGGAGGAATTCGCTATTCCGGGGACGTGGTCAAGGCTGTTGCTGCTGGCGCCAGCTCTATCATGATCGGATCACTACTTGCGGGTACTGAAGAGGCTCCTGGTGAAATGATCATCTACCAAGGAAGAAAATTCAAAACCTACCGTGGAATGGGCTCTTTGGAAGCCATGGAATCAGGATCCAAAGACCGTTATTTCCAGGATGCAGAGGACAACATCAAAAAATTGGTACCGGAAGGTATCGTAGGCCGTGTAGCCTTCAAAGGTTTGGTAGCCGAGGTGCTTTACCAATTGGTAGGCGGCTTACAGGCAGGTATGGGATACTGTGGCACAAGCTCAATAGAAGACCTGCAGAAAAATGGCAAATTCGTAAAAATCACTGCTGCAGGTGTTCATGAGTCGCACCCCCACGATATCAGCATTACCAGAGAAGCGCCTAACTACAGCGCAAAGGGTTAATCAATACTTACTGTATATAAGAAAAAGGCTACCTCAAAAGGGTAGCCTTTTTTCTTTCCATGCCAAGCTTCATTTTATCATCAAAACTTTGTGGTCCCAGCGGCTTTACGAGAGATAAGCAAGCCTTTTTTCAATGTTTTCTCAAACATAAAGGGCCTTGGATGACCCGAGCAACTAACCGATATCACCCCGAGTCTTAACATTAAGAAAACGGACAAATCGTGACTAGGCATTTTCCAAAGGGAGTTTTGGTTGCTAACCAAAAGGTCCCTGAGCTGTCGAAGGACTGAACGAAACATCTAAGACAATGAAAAGACCTTATCTGCAGGCAACAGGGCATCTGATTCAGAAACAAAATAGCTAAATAGCCCCTTTCTTAGAGACCTCCGTGAAACCTTTGAGCTCTTTGTGGTTAGACTCCCGAATTAGCTTATCCGTTTTTTAATCAAAGCAAAAAAGACTGCTCCGGTCCCCGGAACAGTCTTTCAAAATATACTCTTATAAGTTCAGGACTTATCAGTCCATTCCCAAAAATTCCACTTCAAAGACCAAAACTGAGTTGGCCGGAATACTTTCAGTCTCTCGGCTTTGATAAGCATAGGGAGAGGGAATAATTATAACCGCTTTGGAGCCACTTCTCAACCTCCTAAAACCGTAAGAAAACCCTGTTATGGCATTGCTGCTACCGATCGAAAACTGGAACAAAGGATACTCATCACCTTCCTCGTGCAGTCCATTTTCCTCTGCCACAGCTTGAATATTCGTATCAAATACTGTCCCGTCTTCCATTAGGCTTCCCACATAATTGGCGTAAACCACGTTTCCAGTGGAAGGCCTTGATCCAGCCCCCTCTTCCTGCACGATGATCACCACCCCTGTCTCGTCATGAATCCTATACAAGCTATCGTATTCTGCTGTTTCCAGATAGTTGGCAATCTTGGCACTATCGATTTTCAGGTTCCCCTCCACATCATACGTAGGCCCAACGTTATAAGGGTTGTTTGGCTCGCAAGAAATCATCCCCGCGACTAACCCCATGCCCAATAAGCCTAAAATATACTTTTTCATATCACTCAGCATTTGTATCTGTATCCTTTTTCACTTCTCTCATCGCAAGATCAAAGACCAGCACCGAATTGGCCGGAATCCTATCCCCCTGCTGCCGGTTACCATAACCATAATAGGAAGGAATCACCACCCTGGCGCTATCCCCCATTTCCATCTTGGAAAGACCAATATCAAATCCGGGAATCATTCCGTCATAAAGATATTTTATTTCGAAAGGCTCGTATACTCTTTGGGAATTATAAAGCCTATTGTCCCTGGCTATAGCTTCCACAGAGGTATCGAATACCGTTCCGTTCAGTAATGAACCGGCATAGTCTACCCTTAACGTATCTCCTGCTTCAGGCGCTACACCTGAAAAAGACTGGGTATGGTACAAAATAACAATCCCAGAACCCTCCACCTCCAATTTGTCCACATACTGGAAATCGGTATTCTCCACATACTCGTCGATTTTCACCAAGTCCTTTTGGAAAATCTCCTGTGGTGACTCCTGATCCGGTAGGCAGGAAGCAAACAGCCCTACGATGAGGGCTGCTATACATAAATTCTTAAAACTTTTCATTCAATTATTTCTGAACATCCACTACTTCAACGTCAAATACCAAGATGGAGTTTGGTGCGATCACTTCTCCGGCCTGACGTGGTCCATAGGCCAAAGTAGACGGGATAAGCAGTTTAGCTTTGCTTCCTCCTTTGAGCAGCTGCAACCCTTCATCCCAGCCAGGGATCACTCTTCCTTTTCCTACCATTACGCTAAATGGCTCGTAAGGACGTCCTTCGTTGAAAATATCATTTTCCTTCGCCACGTCTTCTACACTGGTGTCAAAAACGGTTCCGTCAAGAATGTACCCCGTATAGTTTACAGCCACCGTATTTCCTTCTTCCACTTGATCACCACTGCCCTCTTCTTCGATGATATAAAACAGACCGGACTCCGTCTTGGTCGCGTTCAAATTGTTCTGGGCCATATAGTCCTGGATCTTCTTGATATCAGTTGCCAGCTGCTCCTCGGACTTTTGCTCCATTTTGGCACGCTGCTTCTCCTGTACCTTGGTCATGAAATCCTGCATTTCTGACTCATCAAGAATTTCGGTCACACCAATATTAAGGGTAACCTCTTCCTCAGGCTGCAAGAAAGGAGGCGTGTTCATTTCTCCGAAAATCTTGGAAGCCGCAGCAGTAAACTGGATGCTGTCTCCTTTACGTAGGCTGGAGAAAATCTCATCTATCCCTGGCCTTACCTTGGTAGTATCGTATCGCTTGATAGAATCATTGTGCATCATATATGCCGGAGCACCATTCTCCAAGCTGGAAATAAATATAGAATCCTTGCTGTTCTTTGCAGTAAATTCATAAATGATAAACTGCCCGTTTTCCGGCTTCTCACTTCCTTCTTCGATATAGGTATATTTGGTACCGTCTTCAGTAGTTTTGGTCTTTTGACAAGATACTACACCGAAACATGTAGCCAGCACACCTGCTGACAACATCAAACTTTTAATGTTTTTCATTGACTAATTCTCGTTGATTCAATAATCGTTCTTGGTTCTCTTTTATTAATTTTTCAAATTTCTCAATTGTATCGTTCAGGGATGCCTCGGATTTTCCTCCTGCGGCATTCTTATGCCCGCCCCCATTAAAGTATTTTGCAGCAAATTTGTTTACCGCCACATCTTCAGTGGACCGGAAAGATATCTTTACCCCGTCTTTTCGCTCCGTAAACATGGCCGCTATTTTTATACCATCCAAAGAGAGCGCATAATTGACCAGTCCTTCGGTGTCACCGGTTTGGGAATCGTACTTTTTGAGATCCCGCTTGCTGATCCAAAAATAAGCCGTGTGAAGATCGGAATGGATCACCAGCCTTCTGCTTAGGGCAAAGCCGATAAATTTAAGGCGATTGACCGAATTGGTATCGTATATTAATCGGGAAATTTTCGAGTTATTGGCGCCCAAGCCGATCAGCTCAGCCGTAACCATATGGACATGCTTGGTCGTATTGGGATGCCTAAACCCTCCGGTGTCGGTCATGATTCCGGAATACAAACAATCAGCGATATCACTATCGATCAGCGATTTTTCACCCATCTTAACGATCAGGTCATATACCAGTTCGCAAGTAGCGGCAGCCTCTGTGCTCCAATACCTGAAATCGGCAAAATCCTCCGGGTCCTGATGGTGATCAATATTCACTTTGACAGCATTGGACTTCCTGACCATTTCCCCCAGTTCATTGATGCGATTAAGGCATGAAAAATCCAGGCAAATGATCATTTCGGCAGCTGCCATTTTATCCTTAATATCCTTCTGATGTCCTTGCTCCTCGAAGTTCAACACCTCATCATTACCTTTCATCCAATACAAAAAAGAAGGATAATCTGAGGGGGAAATTACTGTCACCTCATGCTTCTTTTTTTTCAGGTAATTCGCCATCCCAAGCGAGGATCCCAAAGCATCCGCATCAGGCTTGTGATGCATGGTGATTACAATTTTCTTCGACGTGGACAGTAGTTTCTTAAATGACTCTAAATCTAGCATCTACAATATTTTAGTAGCACTTTCAACACTACACAAGATGCAAATGTCCATATAATTTTTCAAAAATCCCAATTTCTATAATCCACTAGAAATGAATAAGATAACACACAATTAACCTCAAATAATAATACTCTCAGGTAAAAATACTATTTTTGCACCCGAAAAATATAAACCTTCATCTTCAAAGAAATACAAATGGCAACTAACAGAACTTTCACCATGATCAAGCCTGACGCATTCGAAGCAGGCCATTCAGGTGCTATCCTAAAAATGATCGAAGAAGCCGGATTCAAAATCGTAGCAATCAAGGCTACTCAGCTGACTGCTGAACTGGCAGGCAAATTCTACGCAGTCCACAAAGAGCGACCTTTTTACAATGACCTTTGCAAGTACATGTCCTCTGGACCGATCATCGCTGCCATCTTGGAAAAAGACAATGCTGTGGAAGATTTCAGAAAACTTATCGGCGCCACCAACCCTGCTGATGCAGCTGAAGGAACTATCCGAAAGTTATTTGCCAAATCCATCGAGGCCAATGCCGTACATGGATCGGATTCTGATGAAAATGCTGAAATCGAAGGCAGCTTCTATTTCAACCAATTCGAAAGAATAAAGTAATACAGATGTATTTGCTCCCGAAAGACCGTGACTTGAAGAGTCGGTCTTTCGGGAGTCTTTTTTTGCTTTTTGACGCTTTGCACCTGATGCTTTACTCTTGAGCCTGACCGCCTTCCCCTACCCCTTTACTCTTCCTCACATTCCCCCTCGGTCCAAGAAGTGACTCCTGCTGCCTCAGCATAGCAGTCATTGGAATAAGTCTTTCCGTCACAACCACACACAGGAGCATAAATCTCATAGCAGGCCACAGACCGATCTATTTTAGCTGGATCAATGCATCCATCCACTTTCCCCGGCTTCTCATCCCCGCACCGAAATGCCAACAAGCCAAGGACTCCCAAGAATACTATTGGATTTTTCATTTGCATATCTTCTTTATATCAAGACGAGCCAAGGCCATTATTTGTGACAGGCACTTCGCACTTCAAACCTCGCCATCCGAAATGGGAGTTTCACTATGCTTCCTATTTTCACCCCCCTTCACACTTCGTACCATGTACTTCTTACTTCGTACTTCCACTCACCCCTGCACTTCCTGCTTTTTCTTAAAAAACACCTGCCTGATCCACCGGGGAAGGAAAATGGCCCCCAGCAATAAATAAGGATAGTAGGAAAACATCCTCCACAGGATACTGGTGACGAAGGTATAATTGGTCAGGAACTCGTTGAAGAATTGGGCAAAGAAAAACTCCGCCGTACCGCTGCTTCCAGGAGTAGGCGAAACCATCATCACCACCCACATAATGATCTGCCGGGCAAAAACTACAATATGGTCGGTAAAGCTAAGGTCTACATATGCCGTCATCAGGGCATTCAACATCAAATACCTGGAGCACCAGATAAAAATAGTAGCCAGTACAATGGTAAACCAATAGCCAGCCTTTTTCCCTTGTAATTCCTTGCTGGATTCCATGATCTGATCACCGTATTCACTCGCATTATGCCGCCACTTTTTGATCCATCTTATGCTGAAGATCTTTAATAAAACCCACTTGAACACCCTTGGCCGATAAAACAATGCCGCGGCCATGATAAATGAATAGATGGCATACAAACTATAGCTGAACCAGAAAATATAGTTGAGACTATTGTCCAGACGCAATTCCAGCACCCTGCTTTCAGGAAATATACTCCCTTTTGCCAAGTACAGTACAATGGGAGCCCCTATGACAAAAAACAGGTTATCCATGATGGCGGTCAGCATCACATAGGCGATGGCCTTCCCCAACTTGATACCTTCCTTGTGCAAAATAAACACGGCTACAGCCGTTCCCCCGACGATGGAAGGGGTTACCGCCGAAGCAAATTCCCAGAGGATGATGACATAGATCGCCCTCATCCATGTCAGTTTTTTATCGGTGATTTCACGGATCCGATAGACATAACCGGCATCCCGCATAAAGATCACCACCACGGCCAGCAGCAGCGAGATAATCGAAGCATCAAAAACACTTTCAAGGTTTTCCCTTTTGATGGAAGGGTCACTGTAAAACATAAAAAACACTATACCGATACCAATAAGGACGGGGATCCAAACCTTATTGGGGTTGAGTGTTTTGAAAATCTTTTTGTTGTCTAACCTCATAAATCCTGCCCTGGAATTCCTTAAGTTTTTTCCACCCAAAAGTTATTAAACCCTTCCCCTAGCTTAATGGTTACAAGGGAAAGCTGAAGAAGCTCCAAAATTGCCAGAAAAGTATAGATGACGAAAATTTTATCAGGTTTGAAGTCGATAAACTCCGAAAATGCTATGCGGTCCTTGAAACTGATCTTGTCCAAAACGAAGTTTTTTTGTTGATCAATAGTGTAGGGATACTGGATCACGGTGTGCTTCGTATCGTCCGTCCTGGCCACGTATTTGGCCATCACTTTCTGAAAGACTTTTAAAATCTTATAGAGGTCAAGGTCTTGAATTTCACTTTCCACATTGTCCGATTTGCTCAGCTCTTTGAGTTCTGCAGCGATATTCCCTCTTTTTTCTTTCGTCATTCTGCTGGCCTCCATTTCGGACAGCTCTCCAATCACGGACTTGTATTTTTTGTACTCGAGCAAGTGCCGAACCAGCTCTTCCCTCGGATCAATCTCCTCCCCATTTTCATTAAGCTCCGGCCTGGGGATCAGCATCTTGGACTTAATCTTCATCAGCGTAGCGGCTACCAGGATAAACTCACTGGCCACCTCAATCTCCATTTTCTCCAAATGCTTCAGGTATTCCAAAAAATCATGGGTGATTTTTGAAATTGGAATATCATAGATATCCAGCTCATCCCGCTCAATAAAGAACAAGAGTAAATCGAACGGTCCCTCAAAAAGCGGTAATTTGATTTCGAAACTCACTGGATACTATTAAATTTCTCTTAATTTTGCGATCGAATTGATTATCAAAGATATTACATATATACAAAAATCAACATGAGACCGTTCAAAATCAATAAGAATTCTTGTTGATAAATGGGTTTGGCTAAATTTTAGCTATATTCAAAACAATCAAATCAGGTCTCAGTTATAATTGGACACGGGACTAATCTGCCATGTTAATAGAACCAGGAAAACTACTTGCCCAAATCAACTCTCCGGATGATCTGAAGAAATTCCGCAAGGACCAGCTTGTTCAGATAAGCGATGAGTTACGCCAATACATCATCGACACCGTTTCTGTGTATGGTGGACATTTTGGTGCCAGCTTGGGCGTGGTGGAACTGACTGTTGCCTTGCATTATGTCCTCAACACCCCTTCAGATCAATTGGTCTGGGACGTAGGCCACCAAGCCTATGGCCACAAAATCCTGACCGGTAGAAGAGACAGGTTTCATACCAACCGGCTGTACAAGGGGATTTCAGGTTTTCCAAAGCGCAAGGAAAGTGAACACGATGCTTTCGGCGTCGGGCACTCCAGCACCTCTATTTCCGCAGCTTTGGGCATGGCTGTTGCCTCCAATTATAAAGGCGACAAACTCAAACAGCATGTTGCCGTCATCGGTGACGGTTCCATGACCGGTGGAATGGCATTTGAAGCCATGAACCATGCGGGCGTCTCTGACACCAACATGATCATTATCCTCAATGACAACTGCATGTCCATTGACCCAAATGTGGGTGCCCTGAGAGATTACCTGACAGACATCACCACTTCTCAAACTTATAACCGGTTCAAAGATGACCTTTGGCGCATTTTGGGCAAGTTCAGCAAGTTTGGCTCCAGCGCCCAGGAAATCATTTCCAAAGTGGAAGGCGCGGTAAAATCCGCCCTGCTCAAGCAAAGTAACCTGTTTGAATCCCTGAATTTACGCTACTTCGGACCAATCGATGGACATGACGTCAATCACCTGGTAGAAGTGCTGAATGACCTCAAAAAGATTCCGGGCCCCAAAATCCTGCACTGTCTGACAGTGAAAGGCAAAGGCTATGACCTGGCCGAAAAAGATCAGACCAAATGGCACGCTCCGGGGAAATTTGACAAAATCACCGGAGAGATCGCCAAAAAAATACATGACACTCCCCAGCCTCCAAAATACCAGGATGTCTTTGGACATACCTTGGTGGAGCTTGCCGAGGAGAACGAAAAAATCATGGGCATCACCCCTGCCATGCCTTCCGGCTCTTCTATGAACATCATGATGAAAGCCATGCCCGAACGTGCTTTTGACGTGGGCATTGCCGAGCAGCATGCGGTCACCTTCTCTGCAGGACTGGCCACACAGGGACTCAAGCCTTTTTGTAATATTTATAGCACCTTTATGCAGCGGGCATATGATCAGGTGGTCCATGATGTCTGTCTGCAGAATCTGCCGGTAGTCTTCTGCCTTGACCGTGCTGGCTTTGCCGGAGCTGATGGCCCCACCCACCACGGTGCTTATGATCTCGCCTTCTTCCGTTGTGTGCCCAATTTAGTGGTCAGCGCTCCAATGAATGAAGAGGAACTGAGAAACATGATGTATTCTGCCTCCATTTATGAAGGACCTTATTCCATTCGCTATCCTCGCGGAGAAGGAGTAATGCCTGATTGGAGAAAACCCATGAGGGAAATTCCTACCGGTCAGGGAAGAATCATCAAAGAAGGTGAAGACGTAGCCATTCTGACCATTGGCCATATCGGCAACTACGCTGTGGAAGCCTGTAAAAAATTAATGAAGGAAGGACTTAACCCTGCCCATTATGACATGCGCTTTGTAAAGCCTTTGGACGAATCGCTTCTTCACGAGGTCTTCAGCAAGTTCAAAAAAGTGGTTACCGTGGAAGACGGCTGTCTGATGGGAGGTTTTGGCAGCGCCGTTTTGGAATGGATGATGGATCACGATTATCAGGCACAGGTAAAAAGACTCGGGATTCCAGATGAGGTGATTGAGCACGGCACACAGCTGGAACTTCACCGGGAGTGTGGATTTGATCCGGACGGTATAGCCGAAGCCGTAAAAAAGTTGGCTGAGCCGGTTTCCGCTGGCCACCACTAATAAGCCATTGAGATAATGTTCATGCCATGACTTTGAGTCATGGCATGAATAAAAAATAACACTTTTTATCCCTTGCTTTCCTTTTGGCAAAACTCTTTTTAAAGGCTATCTTCACTTCATGACACCTGCAATAGAATACACTGACCAAGGGCACGGATTGCCCGTTGTTTTTATTCATGGCTTCTGTGAGACCAAAGAAATGTGGAAGAAGTTTGAGGAAGAATTGTCCCATCATTACAGAGTGCTTTGTCCCGACCTGCCAGGGTTTGGGGAAACCAGGTGGTTTGAAGAAAACATTTCATTGGAGCATACAGCAGCGCTCCTGCATGGCTGGATGGACGAACTTGGACTGGAAAAACCCGTCGTGATCGGCCATTCCCTTGGGGGATATGTCAGCTTGGCCTTGGCCGAGCTGATGGGGGATAAATTGGGAGGGATCGGATTATTCCACTCCACGGCCTTTGCTGACGATGAAGAAAAAGTCGGCGTAAGGAACCGCACCATCACTTTTGTCAAAAAGCACGGGGTCAAAACCTTTGTTGACTCTTTTGTCCCACCCCTTTTCACAGAAGCGCATCGGGAATCCATGAAAGACACCATTCAGGAGGTGGTCAAGATGGCCAGAAAAACCACCTTTGAAGGCTTGGTTTCCTTTACCAAGGCCATGAGGGACCGTAAGGAACGCATGAATATTTTGAGGGATTTCCCGAATAAAAAACTCATGATCGCAGGAGTTATGGATGGAGCAGTGAAAATAGAGGCCAGCCGGAAGCATCAAGGCTATGTGGATCATTACCACGAACTACCGGACGCCGGTCATATGGGAATGTTTGAGCAAGAAAAAGAAACCCTGCAGATGGTAAAGGACTTTTTGAGAGCCTAAGTGGTAAATTTGGTTGGACACTAATCTTTCCCCAGTCTTAGCTAAATGGATGGCTGACTATTCAAACTATAAGGTAAAATCTTCCTATACTTTATCATTACATTTTGAAACAGATATTTCGATATACAATTATCCGTATTTGCACTAATAATATTATGTCTTACGGATTTCACAGCCCCACTTGGCATCAGACAATTTTCACGGAATTAAAAGTCTTTTTTGTGGGTTTCTGTGCATTCGCCTCCACGACGAAAAAGTTGTGAGACATGGTTTTATACTTTACAGCTACTGATGTCTTTGTGGATATACATATTTCAGTATCTGACCATCCGGGATTTTGCACGTAGCATTAATAGAACAAAATACTTAACAGAAATCCTTCTAAAGGCCTTTGGAGCATTCGGTTTTGGGACATTCGATGGAGGCGTTAAGAAAATGAGTTAGCTCGCGAAGTGGACGAGCGAGATCCACTCATTTTTAGCCTGCAGCAAATGGCACAAAATCAAATTGAGACAAACTGATCGTAATCGAAAACCAATTCACTCAATTTGAAGAAGGCTCCATGGCCTAGATTTTTGGTTCTTTTCATCAATGGAAAAGAACAGAAAACAATAAGAACCTTATAAGATTTGGTTATGTGCAACATTGCGGATACACCTATTTGATATATCAAAAAGCTAAAGATCATGGAAATGCCATTGTAATTTCCAAAGATTCAGATTTTACAGATATTATAAGTTGGTTAAGAGCCCCTTCAACCACATTTCCTTGAAATGATAAAACTTTTAACTTCAAATGAATTTGATGTGATAGATTTTGAGGAATAAAACCCAAAAAGCCCATGGCACTTTACCATGGGCTCTTTAATAACCAAATATCAAAATAACTTTATACGAATATCCGTAATTACACCAGTAAATTTATTTCTCACAGATTCCACAGAATTCCACGGAATTAAAAATCTTTTCTGTGGGTTTCTGTGCATTTTCTGCGGACAAGTTGTGAGAGATGGTTTGCTAAGATAGAGCTACCGGTGTCTTTGCGAATATACATATTAGTAAAAAACACACTGGATAAGATTTATCTGAAATCACATAAAACCAAATCTGATTAGCTTTCTTGCAACAAAGAAAATTTCGTATCCAATTTCTGATCCAACAAGTAGATAACACAAAAATAATTCGTGACAATCCGTGAAAACTTGTCCGCCATGGTGGATTCGTGGACATCTTTTTGATGATTTTGTTTGCTGGCACAATTGCGGATAACCATATAAATTATAAATAACTTTCATTTTGTTATGATAAATACTTCTCTCAAAACCAATAGGGTATCCATGAACCTCAGATGCTGTTGTGTCCTGCTCCTGCTATGCATGTTTTTTGGACAAAGTTATGCCCAGATCACCGAAAGGGTTCGGCCGGCTGAATGGAATGATTTGGTTCCTGGAGGAAGGTTTCAAGATTTATTTGAGCCTATCTCTCCGATTGGAAAGAAGGTGAAGGATACTTGGGGAGCCGAGGGAGTTGTGCCCAGGTATATTGACAACGGGATAGAGGACAAGGACTGGTCTTATTGGGGAGGGAACATGGTGAAAGGAGAGGATGGAAAGTTTCATTTGTTTGTGTGCCGTTGGAGGGAAGATTCCCCAAAGGGACATATGGAATGGCCCAATTCAATCGTCGTCCATGCTGTCAGTGATCATTCCATGGGGCCTTTTGAAGTAAAGGAGACCATCGGAAAAGGCCATAATCCCGAAATATTCAAGCTCAAGGATGGGAGGTTTGTCGTTTATGTGATTGACGGGTATTATATGGTTGACAATCTCAATGGACCTTGGGAATATGGCAAATTTGATTTTGATCCCAGGGACAGACCCATCATAGAAGGACTATCCAATTTGACTTTTGCCCGACGAGAGGATGGTTCTTACCTGATGGTCTGCAGGGGCGGAGGGATCTGGTTCAGTCAGGATGGTGTGTCCCCCTATCAGCAGGTGACAGACAAAAGGGTCTATCCTCCGGTTGAAGGGCATTTTGAAGATCCGGTAGTTTGGAAAGACCATATACAGTATCACCTTATTGTAAACGATTGGTACGGGAGGATTGCTTTCTACCTTAGATCCAAAGATGGAATTCACTGGAAGACTGATCCCGGTGAGGCCTATATGCCGGGCATTACCACCTATACAGATGGAACAAAAGAGGATTGGTTCAAATATGAGCGGATCAAAATTTTTCAGGATGAACTTGGCAGGGCTGTTCAGGCAAACTTTGCGGTGATTGATCACTTAAAACATGAAGATAAACCCAACGATAAGCACAGTTCCAAAAATATAGGCATCCCTTTGACGGTAGGGAGACAGCTGCTATTGCTCAATAAAAAGGAAATTACTTCTTCTACCAAGACTATAGAAGTGCTGGTCAAAGCAGAAGAAGGCTTTGATCCTCATCAGGACATGGATATTGCTTCCTTGCGCTTTGGAGCGGCAGAAGAGGTTAATTTTGGAAGAGGATCCCAGGTGATGGAGACCAAGGCATCAGGCAAGGATTTGATCTTGGTTTTTGAGGGTGAAGGAAATGGCTTTACAAGTGACAATTTTGCAGGAAAAATGTTGGGCAAGACCAGTAAGGGAAAGCTTTTGTTTGGATATGCGAGATTGCCCTGGCTTGATTATCTGGAACCTGCTTTGTCTGCTAGGCTTCCAAAAATTGAAGGGGAAGAGTTAACTGTAGAGGTCCAAAATTTTGGACAAGTAAAGTCCGGGCCTGCCAAAGTTAAAGTGGAAATAGTTCAAAACGGGGGACTTGTAGCAATAGGGACCGGAAAGATTCCTGCCTTGGAAAGTTTCGGAAAAAGCAATATAAAAATTGCCTCATCTAGGGCACTCCCCGCTAGCGGAGAGGTGGAATTGGTTGTTACTGTTTTCTCCAAAAAAGGCTCCCTCGAGAGCTTTAAAGGCAAGGTCAGTTTGCCCTAGAGGTAATATGAAATTATTGAATTAACTATATATGCGTATGAAATCCAAGTATTCGGTTTTACTGTTTTTTTTCTTTTTGATGGCTGTAAAGGGTGTTTCCTTGGCCCAGCAGCCTGGCATTGATCAAGCGCCGAATATCGTGTTCTTTTTTGTGGACGATATGGGCTGGCAGGATACCTCCGTTCCTTTTTATCATGAGGAGACCATGTTGAACAAGCAGTATTATACTCCCCATATGGAAAAATTGGCAGAGGAAGGCAGCAAATTCACCCAAGCCTATGCGACCGCGGTTTGTTCTCCTTCCCGGATCAGTTTGATGACTGGGATGAATGCGGCAAGGCATCGTGTGACAACCTGGACATTAAGAAAAAACCAATCCCCGGAGCCGGAGCATCCCAAGTTGCAAGCTCCTGCATGGAATGTCAATGGACTTGCTGCTGAAAAGGGAGAGAAGGGTACGGTCTACCATGTTACTTTGCCCGAGAAGCTCCGTGAAGCAGGCTACGAGACCATCCATGTAGGGAAGGCCCATTTTGGAGCGAAAGAAACTTCCGGTGAAGATCCCTTGAATCTGGGCTTTGATGTCAATATTGCGGGGCATGCCGCAGGAGGTCCGGGAAGTTATTATGGAAAACACAATTTCAGTGCTGTATGGAGATCAGGAAGTGAAATATGGGATGTTCCCGGCTTGGAAAAATATCATGGAAAGGACATTTTCATAACGGAGGCATTGACACTGGAAGCCAATGAAGCCATTGAAAATGCGGTGAAGAAGAACAAGCCTTTCTACCTCTATATGTCCCATTATGCGGTTCATGCTCCTTGGGAAAAGGACATGCGCTTTTATCAAAAATACCGGGACCAGGGATTGGATGAATTTCAGGCAACCTATGCTTCCATGCTGGAAGGAATGGACAAGTCCTTGGGAGACATAATGGAGCAGTTGAAAAAACTTGGCGTTGAAGATAATACCATCATCGTATTTATGTCAGACAATGGCAGTCCTAAGCAGACCCCGAGAAACCTGCCCCTAAGAGGGCATAAGCTGACACCTTATGAAGGAGGTGTTAGGGTGCCGATGATCGTGAAATGGCCCGGAGTAGTGCAGTCCGGAACCACTACGGAGGAATATATTATCATTGAGGATATCTTCCCTACTTTTTTGGAGATGGCAGGGCTGAGCTATGGTATGGAGAGCAGTGGGGACGGACAGAGTTTTGTTCCTTTGCTTAAAGGAAGGAGAAGAACTACAGAAAGGCCATTGTTTTGGCATTATCCCAATACCTATGATCAGCCACCCTACAGCGTGATCAGAAAGGGGGACTGGAAATTGATCTATCATCATGCAGACCAAAATCTGGAACTGTTCAATTTGGCGGATGATATTGGTGAAGAGCAAAATCTCTTGGCCATAAAGCCCAGGAAAGCCAAGGAGCTAGCCGATGAGCTGACGGATTTCCTGAAGGAAAGTAAGGCGCAACTGCCGATCATCAAAAGCAGTGGCCAAACAGTTCCTTATCCCAACGAAGTGATGAAATAGTGAGTAGAGCAGATGGCCTGCGAAAGAAAAAACCGTCTCCTTTAGGGCGGTTTTTTTTGTTCTCTGAGGTAAAAACTTCTTAACCTGTGTTGAGAGTGACAGGCCTGATCCTACAGTTGGGTTAATTATGAACTTAGAGCCCTTCGTTTACAAAATGATAATATTAAGTTGAACAGCGGAAGAAAGGTAACCTGTATTTTTGTTGAAGTTTTAAGTCCATTGAATTATCTTTTTCCTATGATAGCAATGCCAATCTTCAAGTTTACCAATAAAAACACCCTTTACTTTCTAATCACCTTGCTATGGATTGGGGGTTCCCCGATAGCTTCTGGCCAGACGATGGCCATCAAGCCCTATCTTCAAAATGCGGAACCGTCTGAAATCACCATCATGTGGCAGACAGATCGCGGCGAGGAAAGTGTGGTGGAATGGGGCCTGACTCCCGACCTGGGAAACCAGACAATGGGCCAATCATCGGATATAAACTTTACCGAGGCCAGGGTCCATGAGGTAAAGCTGACCGGCTTAGATAGGTTCACGGTCTACTATTATCGGGTAAAGACCGGAGATGCGGTATCGGATATTTACCAGTTCAAGACCCCGCCTTTTTCTAAAGATCGGAAATCTTTTAACCTTATCGCTATGAGCGATATGCAGATAGATCGAAATGAACCTGATAAGTTTCATGAAGTGGTCAATGAAGGGATTCTATCCTATCTGGACAAGGAGTTTGAGGGAAATGTTCCTGAAAACCTGGCCATGGTATTGATCCCGGGAGACTTGGTAGAGAATGGCGCAAAATTCCATCAATGGCAGGAACATTTTTTTAATCCCTCTGAGGACTTGTTCTCCCAGGTACCTGTTTACCCGGTGTTGGGTAATCATGAGAATCAATCCGTATTTTACTTCAAATATTTCAGTCTCCCCAAAAATGGGAGTCCTGAGTATGCTGAAAACTGGTGGTATAAGGATTACGGCAATACCCGGATTTTGGGTTTGAATTCCAATGTGGAGGATGGAATAGGCGGTACCGGCTATCAGTTGAATTGGTTGGACAAAGTGTTGGAAGATACCGAGGGGATGGATGAAATTGATTTTGTGTTTGCTCAAATGCACCACCCTCACAAGTCTGAACTTTGGATTCCAGGGGAATCGGACTTTACCGGTGAAGTGATCAAAAGGCTGGAAGCATTTACCGAAAAGACGGGTAAGCCCAGTATCCATTTTTTTGGACATACCCATGGCTATTCCAGGGGGCAATCCAAAGACCACAAGCACCTCTGGATCAATGTGGCCTCTGCCGGTGGGGCCTTGGACAATTGGGGGGAGTTTGAAGGAAAAGACTACGAGGAGTTTTCCGTTACTCAGGATGAATATGGCTTTGTCATGGTGGAGGTGGATGCCCATCCCACGGATCCTAAGTTTACCGTCAAGAGGATAAGCCGAGGAAATCAATCTCAGTTCAGGGACAATGAATTAAGGGATTCCGTTACGGTATGGAAAATGGATTATAAACCGGCCACTCCTGAACCAATCCATCCTATTGATGGCCCGGCAGAGGCCAAAGGGTTGGTTTTAAAGGCGGGAAGTTTTTCAAGTGATAGGCGAGGGGCTTTTCATGCGGCCTCGAATTGGCAAATCAGTACCAGTCCTGACTTTGAGCAGCTGGTTATGGATAGTTGGAAACAACATGAAAACTGGTATTACAATGAGAATCAGCAAAAAGATGATGACCTGACCGATGAAAAGCTGGATAAGCTATTGGAATCGGGAAAAAACTATTTTTGGCGCGTTAGGTACAGAGATCAGTACTTGAACTGGAGTCAATGGTCGGATCCGCAGCGGTTTAGGGTAGAATAAAAACTAGGGGCAATAGAGCTGGACAGTCCTTTTTATGACTATTCATGTACCAATAGCTGACGGATTTTATCAACGGAAAGTGGTTTTACAATAAAATTGTTGATGATATCATAATCCTTGGCTTTTTCGTGGTCTTTAGGGTCTATGGAACTGGAAATGATATAAACGATGACCAACTGGTCAGTTGGGATTTTGGTAAACTCATCCAGGAATTTCCATCCGTTCCAGATGGGCATATTAATATCCAGTAGGATGATTTCAGGAAGCTTTTCTCCATTGAGGATAAGCTTGGACAGGTTTTCAAAAGCTTCTTTCCCATTTTCAAAAAACATGGTATCCACTTCGAATTTGCCCAATTCGATGATTTTACGGAGCCCATAGGTATAGATGGGGTCATCATCAATGATGCAGAGACTGTTTACTTTTTTCATGTTGCAAGAAAATTTTAAATGTACTTCCTTTATTTATAGTACTTTCGACTTCTATCTTACCGCCCAATGCCTCTACCTGGCTTTTGGTGATAAACAGTCCTATTCCTCTTGATTCTGGGTGTTTGTGGAAAGTTCTGTACATTCCAAAAAGCTCTTCGCCATTTCTTTCCAAATCGATACCCAAACCATTGTCTTCAAATATCAAAACGGTATATGAACCGTCCCAAGAACAAGAAATTTTGACATAATCAGAATCGCCTTGTGAGCGGTACTTTATACCATTGGTCAGAAAATTAAGGATGATGCTGTCCAAATAAGCCTGAAGACCCAAAACTTCCACGTCCCGATCTACCGTATTGATGATGTTGACGTTGGCATCCAGGGCCAGTGCTGAAACGCTTCCAATGGCCTTTTCTATGCTTTGGTAAAGGGGAAGATACTCCAGGTTATCGTGTACCGAGGTATTGATAAGGGCCACTTCATTCAGGTGCTCAATGGTTTCAATGAGGTTTTTGGAGGCGTGTTTCAGGAGTCGATAGGCTTCCAAATCCCTGAGCGAATGGTTTTCGTTTCCGATAATGTCGATCATAAAGTCAATATTTCCGGAATGAGATTTTAGGTTATGGGATACGATGTGGGCGAAATTCTGCAGCCTGCTGTTTTGTTCCTGCGTGGTGGCAAGAAGGCTTTGGATTCGTTGTTCTGCTTTCTTTAGCTCGGTAATGTCAATGATTTGGGAAATGAAATACAGGAGGTTTCCTGATAAATCCCTGATCACGGAGACGGTGAGGATGGCATAAATGATATCTCCGTTTTTATGAAAATACCTTTTTTCCATTTGGTAGCTATCTCTTTCACCCCTCAATACCTCCTCGTAGAGCGAAACATCCGCTTCCAGGTCATCAGGATAGGTGATGTCCTGAAAGGTTAATTTCTTTAGTTCTTTGGCCTCATAGCCCAAGGTGTTACAAAGCTTTTGGTTGACTTTCAGCCAGGAGCCATCTGCGCTTACCAAGGCCATGCCGATGGCCGAATTGTCGAAATTCTCTCGGAATGAATCTTCGCTGACCCGAAGCTTTTCTTCCGTTTCTTTTTGGAAAGTGATGTTCTCGGCACTCATGATAAAGCCTCCTACCTTACCATCTGCATCGATCCAGGGGTTGGCTTCCCATTTCAGCCAATGGGCTTTGTTGTTCCTTATAAACCGAAACTCTTCCTCTTGATGTTTATCACCGATCAGACAGAAGGACCTTATTTCTTCCATTTTTTCCTTAGCTTCTGGAAAAGTGTCGGTCAGCAAGCTGTGAAGTAGCTTTTCTTCCTTTATATTAAAATCCTGCATCCACTTCTGTGAAGCAGATAGGTACTTCAGGTCAGTGTCAAACATGGCCAATGCTGCTGGGGCATGTTTGATAAACAAATGCTGCTGTTCACTGATATTTTTGGTCTTGCTGATGTCCTGATGGGTACCAAACATCATCAAAGGGCTGCCGTCCTTCGTCCAAGAAAAGATCTTGCCCCGGTCAAGTACCCAAACCCAGTGCCCTTCTTTATGCCTCATACGGCATTCGCAATGATAGTAATCGACTTTACCCTCAAAACACTTCTGAAGACTATTGCCCGATTTAACAAGGTCATCAGGGTGGGTGAATTTTTCCCAGGTCTTTATCGAAATTGGCTGAAGTTCTTCCAGGGTATAGCCAATAATATTTGCCCACCTTTCATTAAAGACCGTTTCTCCGGTCTGTACATTCCATTCCCAAGTACCTACATTGGTACCCTTGATAACATTTTTAAGTTTTTCCTTTTCCTCCGCTAGGTTGAGTTCATGGGTTTTGTGTTTATGGATGTCCTGTACGCTTCCGTAGATCCCGATGCACTTTCCTGCGGATATTTCTGGAATCCCAATGATTTTGACCCACCTTCTTTTGCCCTTGGCTGTCAGCATGGGCAATTCAATTTCATAGGGCAGGCCATTTTCCATGGCTATTTTATTGGCATGCTGGATCTGGGTCTTGCTTTCTTCATTGCTGAAAAATGATAAAGCATCCTCCAGTTCAGGGACGTAATCCTCGTCCACTTCAAGGATTTGGCGGGTGATTTTTCCCCAAAGGACTTTATTTTCAGTAAAGTTAATCTTCCAATGGCCAATAGAGGCAGCAGTGTTGCACTGTTCCAATATTTCCTCTTGGTTCTTTAAATCCGTCAAATCGGTGTGTGCCCCTAACATCCTGATAGGCTTGCCCGTCTCATCTCGAATGACCATTCCGCGGCATCTGACCCAGATGGTTTTGCCGGTTTTGTGGCGGTACCTGACAAGCTGATCGTAGGGAATGTCGGGATCTGCGCAATGTTTGTTGAAATTTTCGATGGTCAGCTTTAGGTCTTCTTCAAAAATAAGGTCCTGCCAAGCAGAAGCCTTATGGGGCATTTGGTCCGGATCGTAGCCCAATGTTTGCCAAAACTTTTCGTCCATCCATTCGTTTTCGGGATTTTCCAGGTCCCAATACCAAAGTCCGTCCAAAGAGGAATTTTGGATAAATTTAAAGATACCAAGATCCTTTTGTAATAAGTCTTTTAGTTCTTTTTCTAGGTAATTCATTGGCACTCGTGGTTTTACTACTGAGTCAAGGGGAAATAGGTCTCACTACTTTCCAGTCCTTATCAGCTTATGGGGTTTATTAAGTTGGACAAAAGCAGCATGTTGTGGATGCAGGCACCTGGCTTTATCTATTGTGAAATACATTATCAAATTTGACAATTGACCTGATGGTGGATTTACCGGAGGTTAAACTATTAGTAATCAAAACGCTAATCCTAAAATCAAAAGCTAATTTTGTGACCATGGCCGCTTACCAAACTGTTTTAATGTTCTTTAATTCATTTAATCTATAATTTAATTAAGAAAAATCTTAAAACCATTTTTTCTTTTTGAAATAAATTAGCATTCCTATGGCTACCGCCACCATGACTCCCCACATGATAAAGTAACTGTATTCATAATGTAACTCGGGGACCACATCAAAGTTGGTTCCATATATCCCGGCGATGAAGGTCAGCGGAATGAAGATCACCGAAAAGATGGTCAGGAACTTCATGATATCGTTTAGCTTTGCGCTGATGGTGGTATGGTAAATATTGAGCTGGTCCGAAAGCATCTCCCGGTAACTGTCCGAAGCATCACTGGCCTGGCCAATGTTTTCCTGAAGCTCTTTATAGTGAATGTCACTTTCGTCTTCAATCAGGTCAGTGTCCAGTTTGTTCAGCGCAAGGATCATTTCTTTGGCCGGTTTTACATTTTTTCGGATAAAGTTCAGTTCCCGCTTATAAATGTTGATTTCATCGATGACGTTTTTTTCCGGGGAAACGAGCAGGGTTTCTTCCAGGTTCTCGATTTTTTCCCCCAGGTTTCCCAAGATGTAGATATAGTTGTCTATCACGATGTCCAATAGGGTAAAAGCAAGATAGTCCGTTCCCGAATTGCGGATTCGTTTTCGTTGTTTTCTGATCCTTTCCCGCACGGGTTCAAAAACATCCCCTTCCACTTCTTGAAAAGAAATCAACACATTTTCAGTGATGATCAAACTCAGGTTTTCGACGGAAATACGGTTTGAATTGCTTTCATACTGCAGCATTTTGAGTGAAAGGAATATGCTGTTTTCATATTCCCTGACCGTAGGGCGGGCTTGGGTGTCCATGACATCGGAAAGGATCATTTTTTCCAAGCCAAAACCGTCGGCAATCTGCTGCATCATTTCTGCATCATGCAATCCATCGATGTTTAGCCAGGTAACGGTTGGCTTTTCAAGGTATTGAAAAGCTTCTGAAATGTCGCCGAGTTCCTTTTCTTCGAGCTTGTTTCCGTCAAAATCGATTAATCGGATTGTTACTTTTTCTGCTTTTCGTACCCCTCGAAACAACAAGGCATCCGGAGAAAGGCCAATTTCCTGTTTTTGTTTTTTGATAAGGTGAAATGGACTGTTGGGCAGTTGTATTTTGGGCTTTAGCGAAAATTTAGGTTTTTTCATGTGGAAAAAGTTCGATTAACTAGTTACTTGATAATTGGCGTTAAAACTAATATAGGAAGAATATTTGGAAAGAGTGGACAGTCCACGGTTGACTGCCGACTGTCGACCGTGGACCCTAAGTACTGATGATCTTGAGGACCAGTTCCCGGGTAAGGGGCTGCCCGTTTGCTCTGTTTTTGATGTCCTGAAAGGCAAATCTAAAGTCACAGCCTGCCTTCCATTCACTGCAGCCATAAGCCGTTTTTCCTTTGATGATGCGGCCTTTTTTGCATTTGGGACAAGGAGGCATCGCATCACTTTTGGCTTTTTTGGGACTGGCGGAGGCTGGCTCAAAGGTGATTTCAAAAGTAGGGGTCAATTTTAACGTGCCATCCACTTTTTCTCCGTTCTGAACAAAACCTTTCAGCTTGGTCGTGGCATTTTTCTCGATCAGCCTTTGCACCTGCTTGTCGGTCAGTTTTTTGTCCATAAACTTAAAGGGAAGACGTAGTTTACAGCCAGCCTTCCATTGGCTGCAGCCATAGGCCGATTTTCCCTTGATGATGTTCCCCCGTTGGCATTTGGGACAGGTGACTTCCGTTATGTTTTTGGCGGCCGTTTTTGTGGAGCTTGTTTTTTTCTTGGAGCTGGCTTTTTTCTTCTCCTCTGCCACAGGTTCGGGGGAAGCTAACCGGGGTTTGCCCGATTCGGTTTTGACTTCATGGACCAAGGCTGCCACCATCTGCTTCATATTATTGATAAACTGAATGGCGCTGTAGGCTCCTTCTTCAATTTCCTTGAGCTGTTTTTCCCACTGTCCGGTAAGCTCAGCTGATTTCAACAGCTCGTTCTGGATGGTTCCGATCAGCTGTATACCCATTTCGGTTGGGATGATCTGTTTTTTGCGGCGTTCGATGTATTTTCTACGGAACAGGGTCTCGATGATGCTTGCCCGGGTGGAAGGCCTGCCTATGCCGTTGGCCTTCATCAGGTCACGGAGCTCTTCATCTTCCACCTGTTTTCCTGCCGTTTCCATGGCCCTGAGCAGCGAGGCTTCTGTGTAAAACTTGGGAGGTTTCGTGGTCTTTTCTGTGAATGAAGGCTCATGTGGCCCATGTTCCCCTTTTTCAAAAGAAGGAAGTATTCCTTCTTCATCTTCTTCCTTGCTGTCCTCTTCCTCTTTGCTTTTTTTGCTTTCCTTAGGGAAAAGTACTCGCCATCCTTCCTCAATGATCTCTTTGCCTTTGGCTGAAAACAGCACTTTTTCCACTTCGGCGGTTACTGCTGTTTTGGCCACCTTACAGTCCGGGTAGAAGACCGCAATAAACCTCCTGACAATAATGTCATAGACTTTTTGTTGTGCCTGGTCCAGTGGCTTTTGTTCTCCTGTAGGAATGATGGCATGGTGGTCGGTGACCTTTTTATCGTTGAAAACTTTGGGTGATTTCCTGATTTTTTTGCCTAACAATGGAGCGGTGAATTCGGAATAATTGCTCAGGCCTTTTAGGATTCCAGGTACTTTGGGATACATGTCATTTGGCAGAAAAGTAGTGTCTACCCTTGGGTAGGTGACCACCTTCATTTCATACAGTTTCTGTACGATTTTCAGGGTGTTATCTGCCGTGTAGCCAAATTTATTGTTACAATAGACCTGTAAGCTGGTAAGATCAAATAGCTTGGGGGCATATTCTTTACCGTCCTTCTTTTCGATATCGGTGATATACAGGTCTTTACCTGTGACCAGTTCCAGGAGTTTTTCGCCATCTTCCTTATTGAAGAACTTTCCTTCGCTGCTGTTAAATTTGGTTTCCCGGTAAATGGTCTGCAGCTCCCAGTACGGTTCGGGTTTGAAGTTTTCGATTTCAAAGTGCCGTTGTACCAGCATGGCCAAGGTGGGTGTCTGTACTCGCCCGATGGACAGGACCTGTTTGTATCCCCCGTATTTCAGGGTATAAAGCCTGGTGGCGTTCATTCCCAAAAGCCAATCCCCTATGGCCCTGGAACTGCCGGCATAGTAGAGGTTATCAAAATCCTCGGCCGGTTTAAGCTGGTCGAAGCCGGACTGGATGGATTCCGTGGTCAGGGAGGAAATCCAAAGCCGCTGGACTGGACCCTGGTATTTGGCCTGTTTCAGCACCCACCGCTGGATCAGTTCCCCTTCCTGCCCCGCATCCCCGCAGTTGATGACGATGTCTGCTTTATTCAATAGATCCCTGATGATCTTGAATTGCTTTTTCACTCCGTTGTCTGAAATGATCTTGGTTTCAAAGCGCTGGGGCAACATGGGAAGGGTATACAGGTCCCAGCGCTTCCAGCTGGGATCGTAATCCTCGGGAGGAAGCAGGGAACAAAAATGGCCAAAAGTCCAGGTGACCTGATAGCCATTGCCCTCAAAGTAACCGTCTTTTCGGCTTTTGGCTCCGATGACTTGGGCAATTTCCTTGGCGACACTGGGTTTTTCGGCGATGCAAACTTTCATGGGCAATATAAAAGCCGGCTTTACTTCAGCCGGAAATGAAAAGGGAAATTCAAAATTAGAGAAGGAAATCTATTAAGCACAACATTTCTTATACTTCTTGCCGCTGCCACAGGGGCAAGGAGCATTCCTGTTGATTTTTGGGCTGGTCACAGGACCGGCAGCCGGATAGGTTCCGCTTACATAGTACCAATGACCTTCCTGTTTGACAAAGCGCGATATTTCATGGTGCACCTGCTCTTTACGGTTATGGTCCAAAAAATAGGCTTTGAATTCCACTGTTCCTTCGGCGTCGGTTTTCAAACCGTTTTGGGTGGACAGGATCTCCAGCTTTGTCCAACGGTTCGTGGTAGCCCATTCCTTAATGTCCTCAACATTTGTATGTGGTCTGTTAGGTGGAAAAGTGCTTTGATATAAGTAGGCAGCATCGATCAGGCAATATGCCGTAAACCTGGACCGCATAAGCTCCTCTGCCGTAGCAGCAGAAAATTGGTCGATGATAGGTTGACAACATAAGGCTAATGGCTTTCCTGAGCCGCAGGGACAATGGGACATTATTGTGTTCTTGGAAGATTAAACTACTTGCAAAGATATCTGATGAATAGAGGGAAAAAAGGGTAATTGGAGGAAAAAAATTATAGGTAACTATCTGCAATGATGTCAGTATTCTAAAATGTCAAAATTTTATCTGGCTATTCGGGATTTTGCACGTTGTACAAATGAAACAAAATACTTAACTGAAGTTTTTCTAAAGGCCTTTGGAGCCTTCGTTTTTGGGACAGTTGGTGGAGGCGTTAAGAAAATGAGTTAGCTCGCGAAGTGGACGAGCGAGATCCACTCATTTTTAGCCTACAGCAAATGGCACAAAATCAAATTGAGGCAAACTGATCGTAATCGAAAACCAATTCACTCAATTTGAAGAAAGCTCCGTGGCCTAGATTTTCTGTTCTTTTCATCAATGGAAATGCGTAGCATTCATGAAGACCTTCAAAAACAAAACAATTCCTGAATAAAAGAACAGAAAACAATAAGAACCTTATAAGATTTGATTACATCCAACATTACAGATATTCATATTATTATATTTGACTACTTTCAGAGAAGAAAGATAGTAAGCCTAAGAATGCTTAGTTTTCCATCACCAGGTCAAAATTAATGGCAGCACCCGCCCTGGTGCCTGCAGCAACAGCTATGGAAACAGCCCTTTCATGACTACTGTTGTCCCCGGCAGCATAAATGCCCGGCACAGTGGTGGCTTGTTTCTCGTCTACCACCAAGAAACCTTTGTCATTGAGGGCACATCCAAGTTTTTCCGGCAGCGTACAACTTTGAAGGTAGGGGATTTTGGCATAAAGTGCAGAGACCTTTAAGGCAGTCCCGTCTTCAAAATTAATGGCTGCTATTTGGCCGCCATCGTGGCTGAGGGAGATGATTTTGTTTTCCTTTATCGGGATGTTTTTCTCTGCCAATGTTGCTTTTTGACTATCGGTCAGGGTAGGTGCTCCATGGGTCAACAGCGTCAGTTGATCGGTCCAGTTGGTAAGAAATAGGCTAAATAGAAAAGCCATTTCACCATTTGCCAGAATAGCTGTCGGCTGATTTTTGACCTCATAGCCGTGGCAGTAAGGACAGTGGATGACTGATTTGCCCCAACATTCCTTAAACCCAATGATATCGGGCATTTGATCCTTGATGCCTGTAGCAAATAATATTCTTTTGCCAAAATAGCTGGCGCCAGAAGCCGTGGAGATTTTAAAAAAGTCCCTTTCTTTGGCAGCGTCGGTCACCAGATCTTTTTTAAAACTGACCGTGGGATACTTTAAGACCTGTTCTTTTCCAATAGTGGAGATTTCTGAGGGTTTTCTACCGTCCTGGGTCAGGAAATTATGGGAATGCGGTGTCTGTATATTGCAAGGTTGGCCTGAATCAAGTATCAGCACAGTTTTCAGAGATCGCCCCAAGGCCATGGCAGCAGAAAGTCCTGAGTAACTTCCCCCGACAATAATTACATCGTAATAAAAGTTTTCTTTCATTTTTAGATTGGTTATAATAATTTAAGAAGAATGATATTAGATTATATGCAACAGTGTTGCGTATGGTAAAGTTCGAATATTGTATTTCTTTATAAATTATTCTGACTATCCCGAATTTTGCATGTAGTACAAATGAAACAAAATACTTAACTGAAATCCTTCTAAAGGCCTTTGGAGCCTTCGGTTTTGGGACAGTTGATGGAGGCGTTAAGAAAATGAGTTAGCTCGCGAAGTGGACGAGCGAGATCCACTCGTTTTTAGCCTACAGCAAATGCACAAAATCAAATTGAGGCAAACTGATTGTAATCGTAAACAAACTCACTCAATTTGAAGAACCTGTCCCGACTACTGTACGGGAGGCTCCGTGGCCTAGATTTTTGGTTCTTTTCATCAATGGAAAAGAACAGGAATCTTATAAGATTTGGTTACGTGCAACATTGCGGATACACAGATAAATTATTTTGGAATGTCTATTACTATGATTTAGGCTGTTCAAAATCGAAAAATTTTAATTTTTTTTTCTGATTTATGGGGTCGTTTGGGGTAAATTCTATCTCTTTATGTTACCTGATGGCAATAGTGCCAAATTTAAGTTTGCATGAAACCCGATAAATCACCTGAAATAACCGCAAAAGCCCAAAGAAGATACTCTGAAACGGAGTACCGTGAGATGTCTGATGAATTGATTTGGGAGTCCTTCAATAAAGGCAATGAAGGAACTTTCAATTTTATCTACCAACATTTCGCTTCCGACATGTTTGCCTTTGGCTATCAATTTTGTGGAGACAGCCATTTGGTAGAGGATTGCATCCAAAATGTGTTCATCTATTTGAGAAAGAGGAGAGGGGAATTGGGAGCGGTGAAAAGTATCAAATCGTATCTTTTTAAGTGCATACAATCCGAGATCATCAAGCGGTTGAAGCAGCAGGGGATATTGGTTGACGCGGAGGAAATCCAGTACAAGAAGGCTTTTGATATCGCATTGTCCCCGGAGACCATAATGATAGAATCCGAATCTCAACAGCATCAACGCCAGCTAATTAATCAGGCACTTGACAAGTTGACCGCACGTCAGAGAGAAGCTTTACTATTATTATATGAAGAGGAAATGAGCTACAGCCAAATAGCCGAGGTGATGGGGTTCAATGAAGTGAAATCAGCAAGAAAACTGATTTATAGGGCTTTGTCCAGTTTGAAGGAAGTGATTAGTCCAAAGTAAGTGTTAACAATGAAGGAGAATAAAAACATTGTAAAATATAGAGACTATGACCTGGAAGATTTTCTAGGGGATGAATTTTTTATTGCCTGGGCCAAGAACCCCAAAGGGGAAGAAAACCATTTTTGGGAAAAGTGGATAGCTGAAAATGTGGACAGAAAAGAAACAGTAACGCAGGCTGCTTCCATCATTCGGTCCCTGGGGTACAAGGATAAGCCCAAACTGTCCGATAGCGCTTATGTTGAGATTTTTGAACAGGTATTGAAATCCGGCGCCAAAGAAGAAAGTTTAAAGAAGCAGGCTAAAAAAAGTATCAGCTGGAGACCCTTTTCAGTGGTTTATAAAGTGGCGGCAGCCATTCTGGTGGTATTGTGCTCTTGGTTGGTTTTTCAGACTTATCTGGTACAGGAACCAGTGATAGAGGCTCCTATAAATTGGAGAGTCAGTGAAAACCAAGCCGGGGTCCGCTCGACCATAAGGTTGGGAGATGGATCTGTCATCAACCTTAATTCCAACAGTAAACTGACCTTTTTGGAAAAGTTTTCGGACACCTTGCGGCTGGTAAAATTGGAAGGGGAGGCTTTTTTTGATGTACAGAAAGATGGAAGGCCTTTTATAGTGGATTTGGGAAGCAGGCAGGTAGAAGTTATGGGAACCACCTTTAATGTAAAAAGCCCTGGGAATGGAGGGCTGGCCGTTGCACTGGTTTCGGGAAAAGTGAAGGTCAAAGACCAATCTGGAAAGCAAGTGATTCTGAAGCCTGCAGAAATGCTAATGATAGAACAAAACGGTGAATTTCTGCTGAGCAGCTTTGACCCTATTGAAATCTCTGGTTGGAAGGACAAAATACTGGTGTTCAAAAATGACAGCAAGGATGAAATTATTCAAAAGATAAACGATTGGTACGGCGTGGTGATCACATGTGATCCGGAGATAGGTGATAGCTGGGCCTATTCTGGCGAATACCACAATGAATCCCTTGAGAATGTACTGGAAGGCATCAAAAGAACCCTTGGGATCGATTATACAATCAATGGAAAGAAAGTCAGACTGATAAAAGAAAGTAGATCGGGTAACTGATGATAGATATTAAGTATCAAGACCCAAGTACCAAGACCCAAGTACCAAGACTCAAGAATCAAGTATCAAGTATCAAGAGGCAAGTACCAAGTATTAAGATCAGAGTAAAGCCTAAAAAATCAAGAGTAAAGACAATTTGACGATGGAGAGGATGATAAATCCCCAATATCAATGGCTCTGACAAATAAATCCCGAACAGCGGACTCAATAACTTAATACCTCAGTAGCCAATAACTTAAATAACCCAATAACTATTTTATCCAATAACCTAACCCTAATTACCATGAAAAATCCCGATTCAAGCTAAAAAAGAGGCAGATAGGATTCTGGGGAGAATGCTACCTGCCCAAAATGTTCCTGTCCTGAACTTTGGTCGGTACAGACAGGATGCTTAAGCAGTTTCACTTAAACATTTTAAAACTATGCAAAAAAAAATACTGAGACAACTAATAGTGATGTCTATAAGATTATTATACGGCTTTCTCATTCAGCTGGTCTTTTGTACGGTACTGCTGGCCAATACCACAAAGGCACAGAGAAAAAACATCGAGGACGTTTATGTTGATGTCCGTTTAGAAAACAAGTCTCTAGGGGCCGTGTTCAGGGAAGTGGAAAGAAAAACAGATTTCAGGTTCACCTTTGATGCGAATTCCATCAATACTTCCGAAAGGGTAGTGGCAGATGTGCACAATGGATCTGTCTATGATTTATTGGTAACCCTGGCCCAGCAGACCAACCTTAGTTTCACCCAGATCAATGACAATATCCATGTCAGTGCCAAGGGGGAGGAACAAGCGGTGGAAATAAAGGCACTCGCCGAAGTAACCATAAGGGGAAATGTGGTTGATGAGACAGGAATGCCCCTTCCCGGAGTGACCGTCAAAGTGGAAAGCAGCGGTAAAGGGACCGTAACGGATCTGGATGGTAATTACCAAATCAGTGTAGAAGAAGGGGAGGTCCTTACCTTTTCATTTATAGGTTTTGTCACCCAAAGGGTGCAAGTAGGTAATCAGACGGTAATCAACATGGAGATGAAAGAAGATACCCAGGCCCTGGAGGAAGTAGTGGTAGTGGGCTACGGTACTGTGAAGAAAAGTGACCTTACCGGATCAGTGGTCTCCCTGAAAGCCGATGACCAAAATCAAGGGGTAAACACCTCAGTGAACCAGCTCTTGAAAGGCAAAGCGGCCGGGGTAAATGTGGTGCAAAACAGCTCTGAACCGGGCGGTGGAATCTCCATCAGCATCCGGGGAGCCAGTTCCATCAATGCCGGTACTGGCCCATTATATGTCATTGATGGGCTTCCTATCGATAACTCCTCTCTGACCACAGGATCCGGTGGCAGTTACCCTACTTCAAGGACTCCTTCCAATCCTTTGGCGGCCATCAATCCCAATGATATCGAATCCATCGAAATATTAAAGGATGCCTCTGCTACCGCCATCTATGGAGCTAGGGGAGCCAACGGGGTCATTTTAGTGACTACCAAAAACGGAAAAAAAGGCAAGATGACCGTCAATTATGATGGCTATTACGGTGTACAAAATGTGGCCAACCGTTTGGACGTTCTTTCAGCAGAGGAGTATCAAATGGTGATGAACGGCATCATTGATGATGGAGGAGGAATAGCCGACCAACGTGTGGATGCTATTATTGACGGTGGCACGGATTGGCAAGATCAGCTCTTCCGAACCAATGCTCCTGTAAGCAACCATAATCTTTCCTTTTCCGGGGGAAGCGAAAGCACCAATTACTTTGCTGCTTTGAATTATTTCAGCCAGGATGGTGTGGTCAAGAGTTCCGCTTTTGATCGGTACAGTGCCCGGTTAAACCTGGAAACCAAGTTTTCGGACCGTTTGGATGTGGGGATCAACCTGAACACGAGCTACAGCCAAAACGATCAGGTGCCCGCTCAGTCCTTTGGGGTCAATGAGGACAATGGGGCGCTTTATGCAGCCTATAACTTTGATCCCACCTTGCCTATTTATGGCGATGATGGCCGTTATACCATTTCTCCTTTTATATCCATTGATAATCCCTTGGCTTTGGCTTATGGCAAAAATGCGATGATCAACCGCTACCGGACATTTGCGATAGCGTTTGCCAAATACAAAATCCTGCCTTCACTATCTGTGAAACTGAATGTGGGAACCGATGTGACCAACCAGCGAAAGGATGTGTATGTGGACCGTAGCACCAAGGATGGACTGGCCAATGGCGGTATTGCCACCATTTTTGAAAACCGTCAATCCAATTACCTTTTTGAAGGAACGGCCACTTACGATAAGACCATCGACATTCACCATATCACCGCTTTGGCCGGGGTGACTACCCAGCAGTTTGGATTGACAACCCAAATCAGCCAGGGCAGGGATTTTCCTTCAGATGCTACCGGTACACATAATATAGGTTTGGGAGATCCAACCAGAAGGGAAATCAACAGCTTCAAATCTACCAACAGTTTACTTTCTTATATGGGGCGGGTGAATTACGGATTAAAAGACAAATATTTACTTACGGCGACTTTAAGGGTAGACGGGTCTTCCAAATTTGGGGAGAACAATAAGTTCGGATATTTCCCTTCTGCGGCTTTTGCCTGGAAGATGATGCAGGAGCCATTTATGAGCAATGTGGGCCTGCTGAGCACCTTGAAGTTCAGGCTTAGCTGGGGGCAAACAGGAAATCAGGAAATCGGAAATTATCTTTCCATCAGTACCTTTGGTCCGGGGCCCGATGCGGTTTTTGACGACCAAAAAGTGACCACCACGGATCCTTCCCGCTTGCCCAATCCCGACCTGAAGTGGGAAACCACCGAACAGTGGGATGCAGGCTTTGACTTTGGTATCCTGGAAGACCGTATCTATGGTAGCTTCGATTATTTCTACAAAAACACCTACGATATGCTTTTGGCACTTCCTGTGCCGACTTCCACCGGATTTACTTCCCGTCTGACCAATGTGGGGAGCATCAGGAACTCAGGTGTGGAAGCAGCGATCACCTCTGTCAATATGGATGGGGTATTCAAGTGGAGTACCACGGTCAACCTCGCGACAGTGAAAAATGAAGTGACGGATTTGGGGGGCATCGACCGGATAGTGACCGGGGGGGCCGGTTTTGCCAATCAGATATCGATCATAGAGGAGGGAGAGACCTTAAATTCTTTCTATGGCTATCAGGTGGATGGCGTTTGGCAGGAAGGGGATGATTTTGATCAGACAACCGATCCTGTGGCTCCGGGAGACCTGAAGTTCAGGGACCTCAACGGTGATCAGACGGTGAACGCGGATGACCGCATGATTTTGGGAAATTCATTTCCGGATCTTACCTATTCCATTGCCAATACCTTTGATTATAAAGGATTCAGTTTGTATGTGTTCTTTGAGGGAGTAAGTGGGATCAGTATGCTCAATAACAACCTGGTGGATACCTATTTCCCGATCAACTTCAGGCGTAACAAATTTGCGGAGCCTTACCTTAACCGATGGACACCAGAAAACCCGTCCAACGTTTATCCTTCCTTTGTCAATCCTACTGCCCAGGGGCAGAAGGAAGTTAACTCCTATACCGTGCAGGATGCTTCCTATCTCAGGCTGAATACCCTGACCTTGAGTTATAATATCCCTATGCAGAGCAATACCTTCCGCAATGCCCAGGTATATGTGACAGGCACCAACCTATGGACCATCACGGATTACGATGGGGTGGACCCGGCGGTAAACCCTAATGGCAATGCCATTTTCAGGATTGATTATAACGCCTATCCTACGGCGACAACCTTCTTGCTGGGAGTGAAACTTGGATTTTAAAACGTTTAGAGAAATGAAGACATTGAAAATATTACGATATAAAGCATTGATGCTGTTGGTTTTGATGGCGGCATCTTGCGTGGACAGCCTGGATGAAGAAGTGTTTTCACAGCTGGCCCCGGAGAATTTCCTGACGACACAAGAAGGGATCAAATCGGTATTGGACGGGGCCTATGCAGAGGGCTACCTCAACGGGTATTCCCATCACAGTGTGAGGAATATTGAAGAATGGTGTACGGACATTGAGTGGGAAACAGGTGGAGGAGAGAACCGTACGGCAGTTTTGATGATCAACTTCACCTGGGATGCTTCCGTGGGCTGGATGTACGGTGATATGTGGCAAAAGCCCTACCGTGCCATTAGAAATGCCAATGTGGTACTGGAAAACATCGAAAACACGGTGATGGATGAA
This sequence comes from Echinicola sediminis, assembly GCF_054777495.1. Taxonomy (NCBI): domain Bacteria; kingdom Pseudomonadati; phylum Bacteroidota; class Cytophagia; order Cytophagales; family Cyclobacteriaceae; genus Echinicola; species Echinicola sediminis. The sequence goes on from NZ_BAAHAP010000003.1 coordinate 91,778, forward strand.
GGAGAAAAAGTAGTTTATAAAGCAGAGGCCAGGTTTGTCCGCGCCTTAAGTTATTCTTTCCTTTATTCCTGGTTCGGTCCAGTGCCCTTGAGAAGAAGTACTCAGGATGAGTTGGAGCTTCCCCGGGCAAGTGCAGAAGAGATGGAGCAGTTCATAGAAGCTGAATTGTTGGCCGTCATCCCTGATTTGCCAGAGCCGGGCAATGAGCAGGCCTATGGCAGGGCCAATAAAGGAGGAGCCAGGGCCCTGCTGGCCAAATTCTACCTCAATACCAAACAGTGGCAAAAAGCGGCAAACATGGCGCAGGACGTGATGGACATGGGGGACTATGGCCTTTACCCTGTTTATGCAGACCTGTTCAAGGTCCAGAATGAGCGCAATTCGGAATATATTTTGACTTATCCCCAAATTTCCAATACCCCTGGATGTAACTATATCAACGGGGCCTTCCCCGGGGGATTTGCCTCGCATCCTGCATCCGGACTGACCTTCCAGAGTTCTTGGAGAAACTGGGCAGCCCAGTACCGTTTGTACGACAGTTTCTATAATTCGTTTGAGGCAGGGGATAGGAGAATGGACCTTATCATCGATAGCTATGTCAATAATAATGGTCAGACGGTTTCCCTATTGAACAATAACAATACCCGCTCTTTCAAATATTGGCCGGATCCCAGTGCTTCGGGTAATGACCATGGAAATGATGTTCCCGGAGTGAGGTATGCCGATATTTTGTTGACCAGAGCAGAAGCATTGAATGAACTAAATGGACCCAATCAGGAATCGATCGACCTGATCAACCTGGTGAGGGACAGAGCAGAAGTAGGCCTGTTGAGTTTAACCGACTTTAACTCCAAAGAAGCGCTTCGGATGCATTTGCTCGATGAGCGTGCCTGGGAGTTTTACACGGAGGGAAAACGAAGGGAAGACCAGATCAGAATGGGAACCTTTATTTCCTCAGCGCAGGAAAGGGGAATCTCCAATGCCAAACAGACCCATGTATTATTTCCCATCCCCCAAGCAGCCATGGATGCCAATGCCAATTTGGTGCAAAATGAGGGCTATTGATGAATGATTGATTTTGGGGTTTCCGGATGGCTTCGGCATGAAATGAGGCCATCCGGTGTTCCAAACTGCTTTTCAACAGGACTTTTGGAGAGAATGGGCCTCCATCTGACGGAAAATTTATAATAATTGGAAAATTACTTACATCCCATGGCCATGGATTTTATGATATTCACCCTCCATAAGACCCTTAAGTGGATGGTGAGATAATGGATCACCATCCAATTTGAATGAACTAAAATAACCTGATGACTAATACTGTTCTTTTATTTGATTATAGAAGAGGCCATCAACCATGGTGGTTTTTTTTCGGATTTTTCCTTCTGCTGAGCCTGCTTTCGGTGACTGGCCTGAAAGCAAGACAACAACCCAACATGATCGTTTTTCTTGCGGATGATTTGGGTTATGAAGATGTGTCTGTTTATGGAGCGGAAGTGGTCAAAACCCCCGTGCTTAAACAACTGAGCGAAGAGGGAATGACCTTTACCAATGCCTTTGTTGCCTCACCCTCCTGTGCTCCTAGTAGGGCAGCGCTACTTACAGGCCTAATGCCAGCACGAAATGGTGCGGAAACCAATCATTCTTATCCGGATAATGGGATTCCCTATCTGATCGAGCACTTAAAGGAAAAGGGGTACAGCGTTTTTGCCTTTGGAAAAGTGGCCCATTATGGGGGAAATGAAAAATGCGGATTTGATTTTCATCATGATGAGCAGGTGAATCTCTATCGCAACATCCACCAATATTTTGATTCTACCAAGGTAAAAGGGCCGGTATGCATTTTTGTCGGTGACCGAAGACCACATGTTGGCTGGACCAAAGCGATGGACTATGATCCTGAAGAGGTGGATCTGCCGGATTACTTTATCGATACGCAAAGTACACGGGAACACCGCTCGCGGTATTATACTGATGTGACCGGTTTGGACAATGAAATGGGAGAGGTACTGGGGTATCTGGATAGCATGCTGGGAAAAAACACCTTGACCCTTTTTACCAGTGATCATGGCGCCCAATGGCCTTTTGGTAAGTGGAACCTTTATGAGGCAGGTATAAGGACGCCTTTGATTGTCAAATGGCCCGGTAAAATACAGCAGGGAAGCCGGACAGCTGCCATGGTTTCATGGGTGGATATTTTGCCCACCTTATTGGATGCTGCTGAGGCGGAAGTCCCCAAGGGGCTGGACGGAGAATCTTTTTTGCCTGTTTTGACGGGCAAATCCGACGGATTAAGAAAAGTGATTTATACTACCCATTCAGGTGATGGAAAGTTTAATGTTTACCCCATGCGCAGCATTAGGACCGAAGGCTATAAGCTGATCATCAATCTGGTGCCCAGCGCTTACCATACCAACCATTCAGACATCCTCCGCAAAGATGGAGCAGGAGCTTATTGGGATTCCTGGGAAGAAGCGGCCAAAAGTGATCCAAAAGCTGCGCTTATCTTCCATAAATACTTTCAGCGGCCTCCAATGGAGTTCTATGATCTTCAGGAAGATCCTACAGAACAGGTCAACCTGATCGAAATGCCGCAGCATCAAGAAAGAATAAGTGAGATGGATGGGCAGTTGAGGAAGTGGATGGATACGCAGGGAGATGAAAGGAAGCTTTACCGTACTCCTTATTATTTGAGGGCTCCCAAGCCCAATGCACAAACGATTACCAATTTCTAATAGACATGAATTTACCAAAAATAACCATTGCCCTGTTTTGTATTTTGCTTGCCTGGAACTGCTTTGGCCAGATGGGCAAAGAAGAAGCCTTTGCCCGTCACAATAGGGCGATTTACCTGAAAGACGGTTGGATTAGAGATCCTTATATCCTTTTGGATGCGGATGGATACTATTATTTAACGGGCACCACGCCTCTGCCCGATGATCCGCGTGAACAAACGGAACCTTATAATACAGGCCTTGATGCCCAAAACCAGGAGCTTTTTGGAACCCCAAGCATCGTAGGACATAAGGTCAGGGTGTGGAGAAGCAAGAACCTGTTTGATTGGGAATATCTGGGTGAGCCATTCGATCTGGCGGACGGTTACTGGGTACAAAAAATGCCCGGTAAATTGAATGAAAAGCCGGCCAGTGATTGGAGGTTGTGGGCACCAGAGGTGTACCATGTCAACGGCCAATGGATCTATGTCCATACTTCCCCGGATCCCGTTCAGGGAGGAGCCAATCTGGCAATTGCTGAAGGCAAGGACATGTCCGGAGCTTTTTCTTTTCCCATGGGGGAGGATATGCGTTTCAAGCATGACCCCAGTTTATTCAAAGATGATGACGGTACCTGGTATTTACTGTGGGGAAATACTTCTATTGCGCCTATTAAACCCGGTTTTGCGGGGCTGGCGGCAGCACCCAAACGCATTGATCCTGCTGATCGACAAATTGGCCACGAAGGAGCTACCATACGAAAGATAGGGGACAAATACGTTCACTTTGGCACAGCATGGTCTACCGATAAGATGAGAAAGGGATCTTATAACCTGTATTACTGTACAGCAGATAAGGTCACCGGGCCATACGGGCCAAGAAAGTTTGTCGGTAGATTTTTAGGCCATGGTACCCCTTTTCAGGACAAAGAGGGGAGATGGTGGTGTACCGCTTTTTACAATGGAAACGTGCCTCCTGTGAACAGGGAAGGGGTGGAGAAAAGAGACCTCGGAGAAACCGCGCAGACCATTAATGCGCAAGGGACCACCATAGTGCCGCTTGAGGTGAAAATTCTCGGAGATGGGGACGTTTACATCAGGGCCAAAGATCCGGCCTACGCCAACCCAGGGCCAGATGAGGCCCAACAGTTTGAAATGAAATAAGAAAATTAAAACAAAGGTATAGAATGAATAAAATGAAGGTGATGCGAAACTGTTCACTTAAGTTTTGGGGGCTTTTAGGGGCATTGTGCCTGATGATTTCCAGCGTAGACGCCCAGCAAAGCAAGGATAAACCCAATATCCTGCTGATTCTGGTGGATGACTTGAAGCCTAACTTGGGAGTTTATGGAGATGAGCATGCAATCAGTCCCCATATTGACCAGTTGGCCAACAGTGGGATGCGGTTTGATCAAGCCTATTGTAATCAAGCGGTTTGCGTGTCTTCCCGATACAACTTGATCTTGGGATCCAGATCGACCAGCACGGGGCTGTATGATTTTGGCAAGGAATTTAGGGACGTCATTCCCGATGCGGTGACCATGCCCCAGTACTTTAGGGCGGCGGGCTATCATGCCGAATCCATGGGAAAAGTCTTCCATATTGGCCATGGAAATACCAATGACGATGCTTCGTGGAGTATCCCCCACTGGAAGGAAAAGGTGATTGAATACGTCGATCCTGAGAGCACCAATGGGCAGCTGACCCGGGAAGAGGCCTTTTTTGAAAACACCCCCATGTATATTAAGGACACTCCCCCTAACCATGAATTGCCCCGGGGGGCAGCCTGGGAAAGCCCTGATGTGACGGATGAAGCATATGCGGATGGCCGCGTGGCACGGCATGCCATTGACCGGTTGAGGGATCTCAGCAAGGATAAAGACCAGCCGTTTTTTATGGCGGTAGGATTTGCCCGGCCGCATCTTCCTTTTAGCGTTCCCAAGAAGTACTGGGACATGTATGATCCTGAGTCCCTTCCTTTGGCGGATTTTGAAAAGGGCCCAGCAGGAGCACCAGAATTTGCCGTAAAAAGAGGAGGGGAGATCAACCAGTTCTTTCCCATTCCAACAGGCCAGGACTTATATGAAAAGGACCTGCAAAGAAAACTGGTCCATGGTTACTATGCCAGCCTGACCTATATGGATGCTCAAGTGGGTAAGGTGCTCAAGGAACTGAAGAGATTGGAGCTGGATGAAAATACGATTGTGGTCTTGTGGGGAGATCATGGCTGGCACTTGGGAGACCATGGCATTTGGACCAAGCACACCAATTATGAACAGGCCAACAGAATTCCCATTATCATCAGGGCACCGGGAGTGACCAAAGATGGGGGACATACCAGCCAATTGGCAGAAACCGTGGATATCTATCCTACCTTGGCGGCTTTGGCCGGGTTGGAAAGGCCCGAGGGGCCACAACCCATCGACGGGATCAATTTAATACCGGTATTGAAAGATGGAGATCAAATGATAAAAGACCATGCTTATCATGCGTATAACCGAGGGGGATATTTGGGGGAGGCGATTAGAACGGATCGGTACAGAATGGTCAGGTGGACGCATATGAGAGATAAGAATGAAAAGGTGGTCTATGAGCTTTATGACTATCAAGAAGATCCGAAGGAAACCAAAAATATGGCAGAAGAAAAGCCTGCTGTGGTAAAAGAGTTGGAAGCCAAGCTGGCCAAGTATCCCAAGGCGAAAAGGCTTCCTTGAGAATCAAAGGGGCATGGTGAGAGATGGGCTGTTTTAATGACGAAGTTTTCATTCTTCTTGATCCAAATGTAGCAATCAAGAGAAAGTATTTTGTTTAACTGAAAAAATCAGGGATAAATAACCCGTTGAGAAAATAACCGACATGATAAAGAATAAGATAAGTTTTTGGTTGGTAGGCCTTGCCGTATTGAGTTTTGGCTGTAGCGCAAACAAATCCACTGAGACAGGCCATAAAGAAAAACCCAATATTATTCTGATCATGTCAGATGATATGGGGTATTCGGATTTAGGCTGTTATGGAGGTGAAATCAATACGCCGAATTTGGACAAATTGGCCAGCAATGGTTTACGCTTCACCCAGTTTTACAATACTGCCCGCTGCTGTCCGACCAGAGCCTCTTTGATGACCGGTCTGTATCCGCACCAAACAGGGATCGGCCATATGACCAATCCACCCCAGAGTGAAGGGCACGATTATCAACTTCCCGGCTACAGAGGGGCATTGAACGAACAGACGGTTACTTTGGCAGAACTGCTTAAGGATAATGGCTACCAAACCTTGATGGCCGGCAAATGGCATTTGGGGATGAGTGAAGAAAGCATGTGGCCTTTGCAGAGGGGCTTTGATAAGTTCTATGGGATTTTGGCCGGTGCCTCCAACTATTTTGAACCCAAGTTTCCAAGGGGCATTACCGAGCAAAACGATACGGTATCCATTAAAGATGGCAATTTTTACACCACGGATGCATTTACGGATAAGGCCATGGAGTTTATTGCCAAAAGCCAAACCAAAAGTGAAGCCCCCTTTTTTCTGTACCTCGCCTACACCTCCCCCCACTGGCCCATACAGGCACCCAAGGAGGATATAGATAAATACCGGGAAAGGTATTTGGAAGGATGGGGAAAATTACGTGAGGAGCGGCACGAAAGGATGCTCGAGATGGGGCTTATAAAAGAAGAATGGCGCCTCTCTCCACAGGACTCCAAAAGCTGGGATGTTTTGAGCGAAGAAGAAAAGGAGGAAATGGCTTTGCGCATGGCCATTTATGCAGCACAGGTGGATAGGATGGATCAGAATATTGGTAAACTCGTCGGTTATTTGGAAGCCATCCATGAACTGGACAATACAATTATCCTCTTTATGGATGATAATGGGGCATGCGCAGAGGGCGGCCCCATGGGAGGAGGTCCTGCTAGCCAACTCGAAACCAAGGAAGGATACTTTCTTACCTACGGCCAATCTTGGGCAAATGCCAGCAATGCTCCGTTTAAGGAATATAAGCATTGGATACATGAAGGAGGCATTTCATCCCCCCTCATTGTGCATTGGCCCAATGGAATCAAAGAAGATAGAAAAGGAAGCACGGTAGGTCAATCCGGTCATTTGCCGGACATTATGAAAACTTTCATGGATTTGACCGATGCGCAATATCCGGATCAGAAAAATGGAATGAATTTGCCCCGTCCTGCAGGAGAAAGTTTATTGCCGCTGATAAGCGGGGAAGGGACCATGAAGCGTCAAAAGCCGCTTTTTTGGGAGCATGAAGGAAATAAGGCCGTGAGGATGGATAATTTCAAACTGGTCATGAAATGGAATAATCAAGGACCTCAAAAGTGGGAACTTTATGATATGGTTTCGGACAGAACCGAGCTGAATGATCTAGCTGAAGCCATGCCCGAAAAGGTATCCGAAATGGCGGAAGTATGGGAGCAGTGGGCCCGTGAAAACCAAGTGGAGCCTTGGGATAAAATCCAGGGGATTCTGAAGACTAAAAGGCATTGAGTTTTTATTCCATCGGCATTGATCATACTTATGAGCAATGCCTTTCCTTTTTTTGGATAAATTTGTATGATGTATGACAAATTTATATATTGAGCAAAATACCAATGAGTTATGTTTCAACAGATCGGTCAGAAGAAATCTTTAAGCCAGCAAATTGTCGAGGAGATTACACGCTCTATTCGGGAGGGGAAATATTTGCCAGGCCAGCAGCTGCCGACAGAAAGTGCCCTCTGTGAGATTTTCAAGGTAAGCAGGACAGCAATCCGAGAGGCGATCAAAATATTGAGTGCCCAAGGTTTGGTAGAGGTAAAGAAGGGCAGTGGAGCCTACGTCTCTGAGGTAAGCGTGCAGAATGCGCGGGAAATTATGAACATGTTTTTTGAGCTTTCTTCGGATACCGATATGATCCTGCAGACCATCGAAACCAGGCAGCTGTTGGAACCGCAAATCGCCAAAGAAGCAGCCCAAAAACGGAAGGAGCAGCATGTCCATTTGCTTCAGAAAAACATGGGGGCCATGCGGAAATGTCCCCTTGATAATAAGAAAAAGGAAGCGGAACTGGACAATGAATTTCATCGGATTATATTATCGATTACGGGGAACAAGGTGCTTGAATTGCTGTTAAGCCCTGTTTTTAACCTGATGCCCAAATTCAAAGTCAATGTTTTTGCCAAGCCGGCAGAGGGGGATTTGGAAGAAGAAAAAAAGACCATGCTCGAGCACCATGAAAATATTCTAAAAGCCATAATGGACCAGAAACCAGAGGCCGCTGCAGCAGCCATGGAAAGGCACCTGGAAGCTACCAGAAAGAACTATATCCGTTTAATCGATAAGCTTTAAGGAGAGAAGATACTTCAAATCGGAATTATGAAAAGAGAAGAAATAAAAGATGTTATTATACGGGAGAAGCTGATCGCCATTGTCAGAACCAAGGAGCCAGGAAGTGTTGAAGCCATCATTGATGGGCTTGTGGAAGGGGGAGTGAAGGTGTTGGAAATCACTTCCAATACCCCGGATTTCGAAAAGGCCATTCAGGAAAGCAGAAAACGGCATCCGGAAGTATTGGTGGGTGCGGGAACCGTGACCAATCAGTTTATTGCCCTCAAAGCGATAAAAGCGGGGGCGCAGTTTTTGGTGTCCCCCAATGCCAAAACCGATTTGGTAAGGACGGCCCATGAAAATGAAATCCCCATGGTTTTGGGAGCTTTGACCCCCACAGAGGTGGCTGAGGCGGTGGAAGGGGAAGCTGATATAGTGAAGCTTTTTCCTGCCGGGAATTTTGGAATGGGTTATTTGAAGGCCATTATGGGACCTTTTGATGAGCTGCCTTTTTTTGCCGTTGGAGGAATTGACCTGGAAAATATCATGGATTGGCTGGAAGCAGGTGCAATGGGAGTGGGAATTGGCAGTGTTTTGACCGGTAGCTCACAAGAAAAAGGCCTTAAAGAATCTGTAGCCCAAAAGGCCAGGGCATTTGTAGAAAAGATAAAAAACCATCATGCAAGAGCTTAAAATTGAACGCGTAGAATTGTTTAAGGTGCCGCCCCGTTGGCTATTTGTGAAAATCACGACCAAGTCGGGCTTGGTGGGTTGGGGTGAGCCGGTAGTGGAAGGAAAAGCAGGTACCGTGGCTGCCTGTGTAAAAGAACTGGAGCAATATATCATCGGAAGGAATGCCAATGAAATCGAGGATATCTGGCAGGTACTTTACCGTGGAGGGTTTTATCGTGGAGGGCCTATCCTGATGAGTGCCATTTCCGGTATAGACCAGGCCCTTTGGGACATCAAAGGAAAGCACCTTAAAGTGCCGGTGTATGAGCTCTTGGGTGGAGCTGTCCGGAAAAAAATGAAGATGTATTGTTGGATAGGGGGAGACCATCCTGAAGTGGTCCTGGAACAGGCGGAAGAAAAAGTAAAAGCAGGATACAAGGCGGTAAAAATGAATGCCACCGGGGAAATGGAATGGGTGGCATCCATGAAGGATGTGAAAAAAGTCGTCGATAATATCAAGCTGCTTCGTGAAACTTTTGGCTATGATCTTGACATAGGGCTGGATTTCCATGGCAGGGTGCACAAGCCCATGGTGAAGCGATTGATCGATGAATTGACCCCCTATGAACCGCTGTTTATTGAGGAACCTGTTTTGGCTGAAAACAATGAAGCATTGAAACATATCTATGCCTATTCCTCCATTCCCATAGCCACAGGGGAAAGGATGTTTTCCAGATGGGATTTTAAGGAAATCCTTCATCAAGGGGTGGTGGATATCATCCAGCCGGACCTGAGCCATGCCGGTGGAATCTCAGAGGTCAGGCGCATAGCTGCTATGGCCGAGGCCTACGACATTACCTTGGCTCCCCATTGCCCGTTGGGCCCTATTTCCCTGGCCTCCGCACTCCATGTGGACTTTGTTTCCTCCAACGCGATCATTCAGGAAAGCAGTCTAGGGATCCACTATAACAAGGGCTTTGATTTGTTGGACTATGTATTGAATCCTGAGGTCTTTGATCTGGAGGATGGTTATATCAAGCTGTTGGATAAGCCGGGACTGGGTATTGAAATGAACGAAGAAAAACTTTTGGAAGGGCAGAAAATCGGCCATAACTGGGCCAATCCCATTTGGAGAAATGCCGATGGAAGTTTTGCCGAATGGTAGCCCTGTGAAAAGAGCTTCTGTGATCGGTAGTCCAATAACCCAATAACTTAATAACCTAGTAACCTAATAACTAAATAACCAATTAACCCAATAACCAACCATGACCTATTTGATTGCCTTAGTAATCTCCCTGATACTATTGGTATTAGGAATCGTAAAATTGAAAATCCACCCTTTTTTTATGTTGCTCCTGACTTCGTTGGCCTATGGTTTTTTGTCAGGAATGCAGGCAGATCAAATTGTGGAAGCGATCAATAGTGGCTTTGGGAATATCTTGGGAAAGATTGGTTTGATCATCCTTTTTGGTGTTACCATAGGAACCATTTTGGAAAAATCCGGAGGAGCCTTGGTCATTGCCAACCGTATTTTGGAATGGATCGGGAAGAAGTCGATCCATCTGGCCATGATGCTGACCGGGTATTTTCTGTCCATACCGGTTTTTGCGGACAGTGCCCTGATGATGATGAACCCCTTGAACAAAATGCTGTCCAAGAAAGCCGGGGTTTCCTTTGCGGGCACCACGGCTGCCTTAGCCATGGGATTGACAGCCTCCCACGTGATGGTTCCGCCCACACCCGGACCCATTGCTGCGGCAGGCATTCTGGGGGCTAACTTAGGAGATGTGATCAGTTGGGGGATTTTGGTCAGTGGCTTATCTTTATTTACCTGTTACTGGTATGCTACAAAAGTGGCCGATAAAATCCATCTTCCCATTGTGGTAGAGGTGGAGGCGGATAAAGGAGATGAACCCCCGCTTTGGAAATCGTTATTGGCCGTGGTGATTCCCTTGCTGTTGATTTTGATTAAATCCGTTTTGGAATATCCCTCCATCGACCTGGCCCCCTCGGTTGGGAAAGCATTGTTTTCCTTCTTGGGCACACCGGTCATCGCCTTGTTTGTCGGGGTGTTGCTTTCATTGACCCTGCCCAAGAGTTTGGATGAAAAGGTGTTTTCTTCCACAGGTTGGATAGGCGAATCCATTAGGCTGGCAGCGCCTATTATTCTGATCACCGGGGCAGGAGGGATCTTCGGTACCATGCTGCAAAACTCCGGTATAGCCGAGGTGATCACCGGCAGCTTTGAAGGGGCCAGGTGGGGATTGTTTTTTCCCTTCCTTCTGGCGGCCTGCCTTAAAACGACCCAAGGTTCCTCTACGGTGGCTTTGGTAACTACTGCTTCGATATGCGCTCCGATGTTGCCCCTGTTGGGCCTGGATAATTCCTTTATGCAGACCATGACGGTATTGGCCATAGGGGCAGGTTCTTCCGTGGCCTCTCATGTCAATGACAGTTTTTTTTGGGTGCTGACCCAGTTGACCGGTATGAATGTCAAGCAAGGTTATATGGTACAGACGGCAGGAACCTTTATATTTGGAACTACTGCGATGTGCTTAATCTTTATCATCACCTTAATTTTCGCTTAAAATGAACCTTAAATCGATTCTAACAGGAAGTACTTTGCTTGTCTTGGCAGCTTGTGGTAAAACCAATCATTCCAAGCAGGAAGAAACAGGAGTGGTAAAGGAAGAAAAAAGTCCCTTTTCAATTGAAATCTTGGACAATGAGGCTTTGGAACTCATGGAGGCCGATGCTGAAATCAAGCGTATGGCCAGTGGTTTTAGCTGGACTGAAGGGCCGCTTTGGATGGAAGAGGGGGGATTTTTGCTGTTTTCAGACATTCCCAATAATAAGGTGTACAAAATGACCACCGCTGGAGATACTTCTACCTTTTTGCATCCTTCGGGCTATTCGGGAGAGGGAGATTACAGCAATGAGCGTGGCTCCAACGGCCTGCTGATCAGCTCAAAGGGTGAACTGATTTTAATGCAGCATGGAGACAGGAGAGTGGCAAAAATGGAGGCACCCATTTCAGATCCCAAGCCACAGTTCAAAACCTTGGCAGAGGGATATCAGGGAAAGCGGTTCAACAGTCCCAATGATGGGGTGTTTGACAAGGAGGGCAATCTGTACTTTACCGATCCCCCGTACGGATTGCCATCGGGATATGCGGGTAAGGAACTGGATTTTCAGGGAATCTATTGCCTCAAGCCATCGGGAGAACTGCTGCTTTTGGACAGCCTTTCCCGTCCCAACGGCATTGCCCTTTCTCCAGATGAACGGCAGCTATATGTGGCGGTTTCGGATGAGGGGCATGCGGTGTGGTACCAGTACGTTCTTGATCAGCCCGGAAAAGTCAGCGGTAAAAAATTGTTTTATGATGCTACGACTTCGATTAAGCAGGGGGAAAAAGGCTTACCTGATGGGATGGAAGTTCATCGGGAGGGTTACCTTTTTGCGACCGGCCCTTCAGGAGTCTGGGTCTTCAGCCCATCGGGAAAAGTTTTGGCCCGAATCCATACAGGGCAGTTGGTTTCAAACTGCACCTTTACTCCTGATTACAAATGGCTTTACCTGACTGCTGATGATGATATTTTGAGGGTTTCCTTGAAATGAGAATCTACATTTTTTATAGAAGATTGGGCATAAATGGCCAATTGCTCCGAATAGGAAAAAATATCAAGTGAAACTGTTGACGCAAGTAAGGTGGAATAGAAATGAGTTGTATAGGTTTTATCTATCGTTTTTATAAACTGATAGATAGGGAAAAAGAATCAGCGCATATCTGCGAGATTTGCGGGAAATTATTACGGTACCTAAAGCTAATAGTAGAATATTACAAAATTCTATATACCAAAATATTAGCAAAAGGGGATAGGGTAAAATAAGTTTGGTTATTCTATCCCCACTGCTCTTTTGAAGTTCAACACATACTTTTTTCTTCTGCTCATATAGGGGGAGACTTTGGGGTTATAAGGGTAATGCCTTTCCTTGGGGAAATTGTTGACCAAAAGGGCAAGGATTAACAGGATAAGGGCGCCGGTGAAAACAGGGCTCAACACATAAATATAGCCCAAAGCTTTGATCTTTTCTGATCCTATCACCGCAATAAGGGCAGTAGCTCCTCCTGGAGGGTGTAGGGCTTTCAGCATTTGCATGGCAATGATGGAGGTGGCGACTGCCACCGCGCAGGTAAGCCAAAAGATGTCCAATTGTCCGATTGTTTTTAGAACGGTCACCCCGATAAATGCGCTTACGGTATGGCCAAGAATAAGGTTCCTGGGTTGGGCCAAAGGGCTGTGGGTAGCTCCATAGACCAATACCGCTGTTGCACCAAAAGAACCGATAAGAAATACCTGATCCATTGATGCAAAATCATGCATTTCGGACTGGATGAAACCTATGCATCCTATACCTAAAAAGGCACCGATAAACGTCCATAAATGGTCTATCGGATTCAGTATGGTTTGTCTGTAAACCACATACTTGGCCTTCCTGTACCCTCTATTTAGCTGCTTCACTTCGAAAAATTTGTAGTAGTAACCTATATTCTGCCACAAAAATAGGAATGGTTTTACAAAAGTCTATAAGATGGGTAGGGAATATAGTTAAAAGAAGTAGAGGGAATTTATACCAGGTTTTTTATTTTTTAGGACTTTTGTCCTTTTTTTCGAACGGTTGCTGTGTTTTGGCCAAAATATAGTATACTGTGCCCCGATAACAATAGACACCTATAACAGTATTTATCCATGAAAATTTTTCATCAGACCAAAGCAGTTTTGATGTTTCTGTCTTTGGTCCTTTTTAGCCTGAATGTATCTTCCCAAACCATCAATCCAACGGATGTCAAAGCCTCAATGAAGCGGGTGGCCGATTGGCAGATCAAGAATTTTAAAGGAGGCCACCCTGGCTATTTGAAGGCCCATCATCCATTGGACTGGACCAACGGAGCACTTTATGTGGGGATGGTCAAGTGGGCTGCCATGGCGGAAGATGATACTTATTTTGAATGGCTAAAGGCAATCGGAGAAGAGGCCGAATGGAAGCTTTACAAAAGGAAGTACCATGCCGATGATCACACGGTGGGGCAGCTGTATGCTGACCTTTATCTCAAATACAAGGAGGAGAAAATGCTGGATCCCACCAAAAAGCAATTTGAATATATCATGTATCATCCGGCGGTAAGTTCCCTGGAATGGAAAACGCCTTATCATCAAGACCGATGGAACTGGTGTGATGCGCTATTTATGTCCCCACCTGTATGGGCAAAACTGTATAATTTGACAGGTGAGCAGAAATACCTGGACTTTATGGTGTCAGAATTTAAAGCCACCACTGACTTTCTTTTTGATGAAAAGGAGGATCTCTATTATAGGGACCAAAGCTATATGGGAAAATTGGATAATGGCACCAAGATATTTTGGTCCAGAGGAAACGGTTGGGTATTTGCCGGGCTGGTCAATATTATGAATGAACTGGAGCCTGACAGCAAGTCCTACAAATATTTCCTAAAAATCTATAAAAAGATGGCCAAGAAGCTGCTTGAAATTCAAACTCCAGAGGGGCATTGGGCGATGAGTTTGCTGGGGCAGGACTATTACCCTACCCCCGAAACCAGTGGCTCTTCCTTTTTTACCTATGGATTGGCCTGGGGAATAAATGAAGGCATCTTAGCTGCTGAGCAGTATGAGCCGGCCGTAAGAAAAGCTTGGAATGCAATGGTCACTTATGTCACAGATGAAGGAATGCTGGGGTATGTGCAGCCCATAGGAGCAGCTCCAGGAAAGGCTTGGGCAGATAAAACAGAAGTTTATGGAACAGGCGCCTTTCTGTGCGCAGGTTCAGAAGTGTACCGGTTGTATTCTAAGTAAGCTCCTGCACAACGAGTTGGAGGTTGAATGGCTTCAGGTAGGGGAGAAAGGATTTATCCCTAAAGGAATAACTGAATCGAATTTGGTTAACCGCAACATTGCGTGCATACCTTAATTATAAATGTTTTATGCTTGACCTAAAAATGGGCTTTCGAAAGCTCATCAAGTCTTTTTTACCTGTAACCGTTATTGCAGGTAGTGTTAGTTTGCTGGTAATCAGTTGCAAAGAAGCGGAAAGAACTCCTCCCAATATACTGTTTATTGCTGTCGATGACCTGAGGCCTGAGTTAGGCTGCTATGGAAAAGCTTATGTGCACTCCCCCAATTTCGATCAGTTGGCGCAAGAGAGCAGCCTTTTCCAAAACCACTTTGTGACCGTCCCCACCTGTGGGGCTTCGCGATACAATTTATTGACGGGACAACTGCCCAAAAGTCAAGGGGATTTAAGCAATCAGGTGGCAGTGAAAAAGTTGGCGGGAAAACCGGAAGGAGAAGTTCCGGAAACTTTCGTGCATCAGCTAAGGAGAATGGGGTATTACACGGTGGGGATTGGGAAAATCTCCCATCACCCTGATGGATATGTTTATGGCTATAATGAGCCCCAAAGTGAGCAGCTGGAACTGCCCCACAGTTGGGATGAAATGCTGCTGGATGCTGGAAAGTGGGACACAGGGCACAATGCCTTTTTCGGCTATGCTGATGGCAGCAACAGAAACGGCATGAACAAGCAGGTAAAACCTTATGAGGCTGCTGAGGTTGGGGATGAGGGCTACCTTGATGGACGGACAGCTAATCTGGCAATCAATAAATTAAGAGAGCTAAAGGCCAAGGACAATGGAACGCCATTTTTTCTTGGGCTAGGTTTTTTCAAGCCCCATTTACCCTTTAATGCCCCCAAGAAATATTGGGATTTGTATAATGAAAAGGATATTCCTTTGGCGCCTTTTGACAGTATCCCCGAAAATAGTTCAAAGGCCAGCCTTATTGCAAGCGGGGAACTGAACCAATATGCTTTGGGCGAGGAAAAGGCGGGATTAGACCACAAGGTCTCCGATGCCTATGCCCGAAAATTAAGGCATGGCTATTTGGCAGCGGTGAGCTATATCGATGCCCAGGTAGGGAAAGTATTGGATGAACTGGAATCGCTTGGCCTGGATGAAAATACCATTGTGGTGGTCTGGGGCGACCATGGCTGGCATTTGGGGGACCAGATGATGTGGGGAAAGCATACGGTGTTTGACAATGCCTTAAAGAGTGTCCTGATGATCAAAAGGCCAGGGCAGCAAGGGCAGCTCATTGACCAGATCGTCAGTACCAATGATATCTATCCGACCATAATGGAGCTGGTAGGACTGAAGGCCGATTATCCTTTGGACGGGGAGAGTTTTGTGGGATTGATGGATGAGCCCTCTACCCAAGAATGGAGGAACACGGCCTACAGTTATTTTAACAGGGGAGTTTCCTTGAGAACAGAAGATTACAGGCTTACCCAGTATTTCCGAAAGCAAGCTCCTGTTTTTGAGCTGTACAATCATCAAGAAGATCCTTTTGAGACGGTAAATATTGCAGAGGCACATCCGGAGATAGTTGAGGAATTGATGCCACTATTGGAAAGGGGGAATACGGGGTTGTATGAAAAGTGATGCTTTAAAACCACCAAAGCGGAAGAGAAGAGATAGAGAATAAGGGCCTTTTTGTGTCCATTTTACAATTAATTTCATAAAGAAAACTTCATCAATTGATAATCTTTTAAAGAAGTTTATCGGGGTAAAAGACGATATTTTTGTATTTTAAATCACCTGTGAGTAGTTGCTGTATGCTTTCAGCAGGATTATAATGCAAGGAAGTGTCTTAAGGTATAGTTGATCACCTATTTTTTGATTATGAATCAAATTAACCCCATTAGGAATGAGGAATGGAAAAGTTCTGTTAATGATAATTTGCTGGACGGTATTGGGCCTGTCATTTTCCAGCGGTCAAAATTTGAAATTCAAAACCTATCAGGTAGAGGATGGACTATCCAACAACTCCATTAACCAAATTGTGAACGATATTTCAGGTGGCATTTGGATAGCCACTTGGGATGGGTTGAACTATTTTGATGGAAACCAATTTAAAGTTTATAAGCATCGACCGGGTGACAGTACCTCCATTGCCGGAAATTTTATTTACGACCTGCTGGTGGACGGAGCATCGCGCTTATGGATCCAGTCGTCTTCCAGTTCTCTGAGCTTGAAGCAAGGCAAGCAGTTTAGGAATTTTTATTTTGACGATGAAATCCAAGAGATTGGGCTGGACGGGAAGGGAGACTTTTTGGTGGAGGTAAACGGGCAAAGGTTCGTTTGGGAAAAGGGGGAGCTGCGGACTTGTGAGCGTTGTCCATTTAAGAAAAACAATTTCAGTAAGCTGGATCAACTTTTGGAACGAAAGTATCCTGATGTAGAGATCTTGTCCACCCATACGGATGCCAAAGGCCAGGTATGGTATGCTACGCTCAGGCATGGGCTTTTTGTTTTGCCCAACGAGTCCACTTCGGTTTCGGAACTGGATTTTGACAATTACAGAGCTGATTTATCCAAGCCTTACAGTATCAAAAGCAATGAAATATGTGCCATCAACGAGGATGTTTTTGGAAATGTCTGGTTGGGGCTGAAAGATGGGGGCATTAGTATGGTCTTTAAGAATTCGGGAGAAGTATATTCGGTCTATCCGCATCCAGTGGACAACCCTCATCTTCCGGAGGAAACCATCCGGGCAATCACGCAGGACCAGTCCGGGCAGGTCTGGTTGGGATTTTACAATTCAGGATTATTTGTGAATAGACAAGGCAGCACTACTTTCCAACAGTTTAAGTTGAACCCCAATGAGCCAAATGGGGATTGGAACCGCATAAGAAGTTTGTTTACAGATCATCAGGGGAAGGTTTGGGTAGGAACCTACGGCGGAGTGGCCAGGATTAGCGGAAAGGACAAGGTGGACTATTTTAGCAGCGAAAGTGTTGCTGATTTGCCCAATAATAGAAATTACGATTTTTATGAGGACCGGGAGGAAAACTGTATTTGGGTGGCCTGTTGGGGTGGTTTGGCAAAGTACAGTTTTGTAAAAGAGAGTTTTGAGTCTTTTGAAGGGCAGGAACAGCTAAGCTCCTTCCATATTAGGCAGGTGATGAAAGCCAAGGGAAGTCTCTATTTGGCCACCGAGGAGAATGGATTGCTTATCTGGAAAAATGGGAAGATCAGTCAGTTTACCCAAAAGGAGGGCTTGCTTAGCAATAGTTTGTATGCCTTGGCAGAAGATCAGGATACCGGAAATATCTGGGTGGCCACCCTTGGCGGAGTAACTATTTTTCATCCTGAAAAAAGGATCATCCATAAGATCAATGAGGAAGATGGTTTGAAAAGCCAATTGGTGTATGGTGTGCTGCCGAGTGATCAACACATGTGGTTAAGTACGACCAACGGCATTGCCAGAGTGGATAAAAAAAACTATTCAGTCAGAACTTTGCCCGCCAAAGAAGGCTGGCAAGGGGCTGAATTTTCGGAGGGGGCTTTTTTTAAAAGTGACCGTGGCATGATGTTTTTCGGCGGGGTTAATGGCTTGAATTATTTCCATCCCCAGCATATCAATTTAAAGGATGATCTGCCCATTTTGGAACTAGAAAAGCCCGGAGAAAACATTTGGCAGGCTTTATTGGCTGATGGGACCTTGGACCTGAAGGTCAAACCGGTTTCGTTTACCCAAGTCCCTCATAATGAGTTCCAATATAAGTTGACCCCAGGGAACGGCCAATGGATAACTATAGGTACAGACCGTAGGATTACCGTCGAGGGCTTGACTCCAGGGGAATACAATCTTCTCCTGAGAAATTCACTGGCAGAGGATGCAGACGATTATGCCTCAATGGATTTTGTGGTCCCCAGGCCAATATGGCGTTCCCCCATTTTGTGGTTAGCGAGCTTACTTTCCCTGGCTACAGCTTTATTGCTGTGGAGAAACCATAGAAGCAAAATTCAAAAGGCACTTTTGCAGGAGAAAATAGAGGAGCGGACCAGGCTGATCAGTGAACAAAAGGCAAAGCTGGAAAGAATCAACCAAGACCTGGACAGCAAGAACAAGGAGATCAATCGGCAAAAAGAAGCGCTACTGGCTTTGCACCAAAGACACAAGGATGCGGATTTTGAAATCGAAAAATTCAGGAATTACCTTTTGGGGCAGTTTAAACTGCCCTTGTCCGAGCTAAAAGAAAGCTTGGAGCCTTTGCGGACACACAGTAAGGCAGGTAAGGAGTCGGTAATGCAGCTGGTGGACCAAATGATGAACCAAGTAAAGGATTGGGATAAACTTTCCAAGTTGGATCAGGTGGAAACCCCAAAATCACTCACCATTGTATCGGAGCTGATGGAAAGCATCATGAAAAACATGTTGCCCCAATTTGAAAAGTACGGTGTTCTTCTTAAAGAAAATTTCCAGCTAAACGATCAATGGGTAGAATTGGATGTGCTGAAGTTCAAACTTTTCTGGCAATACCTGCTTAGGGAAATGCTGAAATACCTGGAAGAAGGGGCTGAACTGGAAATCACTGCCCAATCAGGAGAAAGGGAAATGTGGGTAGAACTAAGGGTTTCCAGCCAACTATTGGTACAAAATGTAGATGAAATTATCCAGTACAGCCCCTATTTGAAAAGTGCTTTCCACATTCTCAAGGGACTTTCCGGTACCATTTTCCATGAAATAAAAGGAGGGGAGCTTTATGTGAAGGTCGGTATTCCCTTGACCGAGTTGCAGCGTAATGAAGTGCAACTCAATGTGAGGCATTGGAAGCACCTGGATTTGAGGGAGCAGCTGGATCCCAATAGGCATCATGTCATTTTATTGGGGAAAAAGTACGAGTCGGATAGTTTGGTAAGGATCATCCATAACGAGGATTTTGACATTATAGTGGAAGACGAAGTTAAGATGGTCATTTCTGCCATACGGAATGCCTCCATAGATGCCCTGATCATTTACAATGAAAAGATCAGTCACGATATGGTGGAGCTGATCGAAGCGGTAAAAGCCAGGGCCAAAGAAAAAATAGATATTCCCATCATCTATATTTATGATACTATAGAAGCCGGTTTTCAGGATAAATTGATGGATTTGGGTGTGGAGACCTTTATTCAGTTGCCGGCAAGTAGTCGCTTTATTTTGAAGAAAATTTCCACGCAGTTGGAAAAACTCCAACGATATAAATCGGAGAGAAATGTACTTTCCCTGCTACCCGACGATGAAAACACTTCCTATTCCAGTCCCAATGAAAAATTGGTCAAGCAAGGCTTAAAGATCATAAGGGAACAGCTCTCCAATGGTGATTTCAAAGTAGAAATGCTCAGCGAAGAACTGGGGGTGAGTAAAATCAAGTGTTACAGGATATTTAAAGAGATATTGGGGACATCTCCATCTGATCTGATCATCAGTTTGAAACTTGAAAAAGCCCAGAAACTTTTGCTCCAGCACAAGATGAACATTTCCGAAGTCAGCTTTGCCTGCGGTTTCAATGATCCCAAGTACTTCAGCAAGCTTTTTAAAAGGCATTTTGGTCAGTCTCCCAAACACTTTCAACAGCCACAGGAAGTGGGCTGAGGTTTACCTTATTGATAAGGGGATGTTATGGCAATGTTGCTGAAGTAAAAACACCCCAAATCAGTCAAATTAGGAGGGTTTTGTGTCAGATTTGTCCAACTTATTGAAATATTTCTCCACCTGTTCGGCAGTGGTTTGAGCTAGTTTTGATCTATCAACAATCAAAAACTAGCCCGATGAAAAAATGTTTTTACACTTTATTTGTGCTGAGTTTTCTTTTAGTGTTTAGGGTCAATGCCCAGACCACTATAAAAGGAACTGTTCTCAGCAAAGCGGACAATTTCCCCATTCCGGGAGCAACGGTGATCCCCGATGGGAACAGCAATCAAGGTACCACTACCGATGTGGACGGGAAATTTTCTTTGTCTGTTACTGCATCCAGCGGATCAGTGACCATTTCCTTTATAGGTATGGAATCCCAGACCCTTTCCTACAATGGAAGCACTGAATTGAAAGTATTGCTTGAAGAAGCTGTCAATGATCTTGACGAAGTGGTGATGATCGGTTATGGTACCGCCAAAAAGGAAAACCTGACCTCATCCGTCGCTTCCGTGTCAGGTTTGGACAAGCTGTCCAGCAGGCCAGTGTCCAATTTAAATGACTTTTTGCAAGGCAATGTTCCAGGTGTCACTGTTCTTCAGCAGGGTGGTGATCCTACGCAAGAAGGATTGGTTGTGATCCGGGGATATGGCTCTTTGGCAGATGAACGCCCCTTGACGGTAGTGGATGGCATGCCCTACTATGGTCCTCCTATCAATCCCAATGATATTGAGTCGGTTTCCATTTTGAAAGATGCTGCTGCTGCGGCGATTTATGGTGCACAAGCCGCTTCAGGGGTAATTGTGATCACGACCAAAGAAGGAGCTTTCGGCAAACCTAAGGTGACTCTGGATTTTTACTCTGGAGTTCAGAAAGCCAGCAACCTGCCCACGCCATTAAACGCCAAACAACAGGCCGATGTGTACAACCTGGCCGCTGATAATGCCGGTGTGGCCCGTCAGGCTGCCCACGATGCGGATCAAAATCCCTGGGGGCAGACCACGCGGACAAACTGGATGGATGCCATTTTCAGAAATGCCGCCATTTACAATGCCAATGTGAATGTAAGCGGTGCCAGTGAATCTGCCAGTTATATGGCCTCTTTGGGGTATATGAACAAAGAAGGACTGCTACAAGGAACTGAATTCGAAAGGTATTCCATGCGCTTGAAATCTGATTTTTACCTATCCGATAAAGTTACCGTTGGGGAAAATATCTACCTTTCCCGTTCCAATGCAGTGGGCACCAATTCTTCCAGTTCCTATTCAGGAAGTATTATTAACGCACTTTATATGCCTTCTGCGGCTCCTGTCTATGACGAAAATGGGGAGTTTCACGGAGTGGTACCTTACGAGTTGTCGCAGTTTGCCGGTACGTATGGTGATGTGTACAACCCTATGGGACTGCTGTTAAGGCCGACCTCCAATAATCCGGTGACGCATATCAATACCAACACCTATCTGAATTATGAGATCGTTCCAGGCTTGTCGTTTAGGTCTACTTTTAGCTATAATACCACCAATACCGAAACCAAGCAGTTCAGCCCTAGAATTCCTGAATTGGGAAGGACCAATCTCCAGAATTACCTGTATCAAAGCCACTCCAAAACCAATCGCTGGATTTGGGACAACCAAGTTTCCTATCAAAGGATTTTTGGAAAGCATGACCTGAGTTTGACAGCGGTATACTCTTCCCAGTTTACCGAATACGAATATTACTTCCAGGAAGGCAGAGGATTTAGCAGTGAGGAGCCCTTTAACCAGTACATGGGCAATGCTTCTGAATTTTTGACTCCGGTGAGCAGTGTTTATGAGGATGCGCTGACTTCTGCCATTGGCAGGGCCATGTACAATTATGATGGACGTTATTTTATCTCCGCCAGTATCAGAAGGGACGAAACCTCAAGACTGGCAATGGATAACCAGGCGAGCTATTTCCCCTCTGTTTCCGGTGCTTGGAAAATATCCGATGAGGCATTCTTTAAGAGCAGTTTGTTCAATAACCTGAAGCTAAGGGCTTCTTGGGGGCAAATCGGAAATATCAATTCTGTAGGTTATTACTCTTTTGATGTGCCTTTGGGAACCCAGACAGTAGTGTTGGGGGAAGGAGCGACTTTGGATTATAAAGCCGTGTATGCCAATCAGCAGTCCAACCCCAACCTTAAATGGGAAATTTCTGAGTCTTCCAACTTCGGCGTGGATGCCAATTTATTCAGCAACAAGCTGGAGCTGACCTTGGATTACTTTGTCAAAACGACCAAGGGCATGATTTTGCCGGGCTTGGAAGACCTTCACCAGGGAACCTCCGCAGCCGATGTGAATGGCGGCCAGGTGAGAAACAAAGGGCTGGAGTTTTCTGCAGGATATTTTGATCAATTTGGGGAACTGGGCTTTGGTGCCCGTGGTAACTTCAGCATGTTGGACAATGAGCTGATTAACCTGGATGGATATAATCAAAGCAATATTGATTTCATTGCCCATGGGGACAACGTAAGAAGCACCCTGACTCCCTATCGTTCCATGGTGGGACAGCCCCTTTATGCCACCTACCTGGTGCCGTACCTGGGTATTTTCCAGACACAGGCTGAAGTGGATGCTTATAGCAAAGATGGACAGTTGATCCAGCCCAATGCCCAGCCAGGTGATTTTAAATTCCAGGATGTGAACAATGACGGGAAGATTTCAGATGAAGACCGGGTATTCATGGACAGCTACCTGCCTGATTTTACCTATGGCTTTAACTTCACCTTTGACTACAAGGGTTTTGATGCCAATATCATTTTGCAGGGCGTATCGGGAGTAAAAGTGTTCAATGGCTATAAATTTACTGCCCTGAATGCTTCCCAGTCAGGCTATAATTTGGACAGCAGGGTGTTGGATGCCTGGTCTCCTGAAAATACCGATACAGATATTCCAAGGTTGTCCACCAAGGATGACAATAGGAACTTTGGTACTTCATCCAGCTGGTACTTGGAGGATGCTTCTTACCTGAGAATGAAAAACCTGACCATTGGGTATACCTTCCCGTCGACCTTGCTTCAAGGAGTGGCCAAGAACAGTAACCTGAGGTTGTATTTTTCCACTGAAAACCTCTTTACCATCACTCCTTACAATGGAATGGACCCTGAGGTCGGCGGAAAAGGGTTGGATGTGGCCAAATACCCACTGCCGCAAACTTTTACTGCAGGCTTATCACTCACCTTATAATCCCTTTAACTAGAAAAAAGATGAAAAACACCTTATATAAAATTTCAACGGTGCTTGCGCTGGGGTTAGGATCCCTCAGCAGCTGCTCTGATGACTTTACCAATTTGGAGCCGCTTGGCAGTACTTCCTATGAAAACTTTTTTCAGACCGAGCAGGATGCAATAGAAGCGGCCAACGGCTTGTACTTCTATATGAAAGACGAGGACATGTTTTCCAGGGGTTTTTTCTGGTATATCAATGCCTCTGATGATATGGTTACCGGAAGGATCAATTCCACTGCCGACAATATCAAGAACTTCAACTTGACCGGTGAGGAAGGCTATGCCTACTGGATGTATCCGCAGAGCTATAAGATCATCCGTCGGGCCAATGATATTTTGCTGAACGTTCCCCATATGGATATCAGTGAAAGCCTTAAAAACAGGATAGTGGGAGAAGCTTATTTTATGCGGGCTTTCCATTATTTCTGGATTGCCCATACCTATGGGGATGATAAGAGTGGCGGTGTTCCTATTGTAACCGAGGAAAATATGTTCGAGGATGCAGGGAGCTATAGCCGTCCAGCAAGTGTCACGGAAAATTACGCCCAGATCGTAGAGGATTTGAAAAAGGCGGTGGACTTGCTGCCCCTGTTTACCGAGTACAATGCCGAAGACAAAGGCAGGGCCCACAAGGATGCAGCCTTGGCCTATATAGCGAAAACCTATTTGTATTGGGCAGAATACGATGCCTCCAAATATGCCGATGTGGTGACCTATGCGGACAGGGTGAGCAATTCCGGTTCGGGCAGATCATTGTATGATACCGACAATCCAGATGAGGATTTCAGAATGTTGCACAGTCATCATAACAACTGGGGCTCAGAGTATATTTGGTCAGTGGTCTCAGGGGTGAATGGAGGAAGTAAGCTTCCTGGAGTTTCCCTGGAGAACAAAGGCTGGGGAAAATATAATGGTTGGGGCTATTATATGCCTACCAATGATCTCTATGAGGAATATGAAGAGGGAGATTACCGACGGGAAGTAACCATTTTGAAATTTGGCGATGAGTTTACCTTCTTTGGAGAAACAAGAAAGTACCAATCTGAAAACTCTCTTTCAGGCCTTCAGTTCAACAAGTATTTGTATGAATACCAGTTTGAGGATCCCATCGGAACCTATATCAATTCCAATGGCAATGACCCCACTACCATTTATAATGTGCCGTTGTTGCGTTATGCAGAGGTGCTCTTGATGAAATCAGAGGCTTTGATCATGCAAGGATTAAACGGAGATGGGCCTTTGAACCAGGTAAGGGACAGGGCAGGTCTGGCTCCCATTACCAATGCCACCATGGAGGATCTCAAGCATGAAAGAAGGGTAGAGCTGGCAGGAGAGTTTGCCAACAGACATTATGATTTGGTAAGGTGGGGAGATGCGGAAGAAATTTACAGCAAGCCCTTATACGGTAGAATCCATGCGGATAAAGCGGATCCTGAGTCACCGTATAATATTGAGGTGATCTGGCCGGCCAGAAGTTTTGATCCCGAAACGATGCATGTTTGGCCTATTCCGAACAGGGTAATCAATTCCTCAGGAATTCCCCAAAACAAAGGATGGTAAAGTAATTAAACAATCCCCCTTAAGGAGGCTGCCTATGGGTAGTCTCCTTTTCCTGCTTTGGAAAAACGGTATATTGAAGTAGAAATGATGAAAATAGAAATTACATGAGAATCAGAACTGTTGTTGTCCTATTGTGTTTGCTGCTGCCTTTTATGGTAAAGGGGCAGGAAGGCTTACTTTTTAAACTCCATTCCCACAATGATTACCATCAGACAGTTCCTTTTTGGACCGCATATGCCAGCCAGTGTGCCTCTATAGAAGTGGATGTGATTTTACAGGAGGGGAAGCTGATGGTTGCGCACGAAAAGGAAACGATCGAAGCGGGAAAGACCCTCGAAAGCTTGTACTTACAGCCTATTCGAAAGGCAAAGGAACTGAATTTGGCTCATGGCCTAAACTTCCAACTTTTGATAGATATAAAGACAGAAGCTTACAGCACCATGATGGTGTTGGAGGAAGTGTTGGAGGATTATAGGGACATTTTATCGAACGGAAGCAGGTCCGGTGTTCAGGTGGTGGTTTCCGGTAGCCGGCCATCGGTAAAGGATTACCGGAATTATTCGGATCTGGTCAGGTTTGATTATCAGGATACCGATCTATCCGGGGAACTTCCTTGGGAAAAAATAGCTTTGGTGAGTCTCCCGTATAGCCGGTTTTCGGTTTGGAACGGAAAGGGTAGAATAGTGGCCGAGGAAAAAGCTAACTTGGAAGCCTTGATCAAAAAAGTTCACGATGCCAACAGACCTATCCGGTTTTGGGGGGCGCCGGACAGCAAATCAGCCTGGAAAGCGTTTTATGATTTGGGAATAGATTTTATCAATACAGATCATCCACATGAAGCCAATGAATACCTGAAATACCTCTCTCGAAATGTGGTCGGCAGCCATCGCAGTCATGAAATTTACCAGCCTGCTTTTGAACTTGATGGATCTGATGTGCCGCTTAGAAACATCATACTGATGATTGGGGACGGTAACGGTTTGGCCCAAATCTCTGCCGGGATGTATGCCCATGGCAATCAGCTCAACCTCACCCAGCTCAGGCATATTGGCTTGGTCAAGACACAGTCGGCGGATGATTTTACGACGGATTCTGCAGCAGGAGCGACAGCCTTGGCCACCGGTCAAAAGGTGAATAACAGGGCCATTGGCCAATCAGTGGATGATGAGACATTGGCCAATCTTCCTGAGGTCTTGAGGGCCTATAACTTTAGCAGCGGGATTGTCACCACTGATCATATTACCGGGGCTTCACCCGCATCCTTTTATGCCCATCAAAAGGAAAGGGACATGACTGCAGAGATCGCTTCGGATCTAAGTAAAAGTGAGTTGGACCTGTTTGTTGGAGGCGGAAAGAATGATTTCCTGATACAGGGTCGCAACTTGTTGGCTCCTCTGGAAACTGCCGGTTTTACACTTTTGAGTTCATTGGAAAAGCTAGGGGTAGCTGATGAAGCCCGAGTAGGTTATTTTGCCAGTAACCAAGGATTGCCGTCCGTTGCCAAGGGAAGGGAGGGCTACCTTGTCAAGGCCGCTGAGGGGGCTTTGAGTTTCCTCAGTAAAAAGCAAAAGCCTTTTTTCCTGATGGTGGAGGGAGCAATGATTGATTCGGGTGGCCACCTAAACGATGCTTCCATGGTAGTAGAGGAAGAAATTGATTTTGATGCGGCCGTTGGGCGAGTGATCAAATTCGCAGATGAAAACCCTGGTACCTTGGTGCTGATTACTGCGGACCATGAGACAGGTGGGGTGACATTGCCACAGGGAAATATAGAAAAGGGGCTTGTGGAACTGAATTTTGACACCCAGGACCATACAGGGATAATGGTTCCCCTATTTGCTTACGGAGCCCATGCTGCCGAATTTATGGGGGTTTATGAAAATACAGAAGTGTTTCACAAGCTCATGAAACTGGTTGAACAGTATTATCAGGAAGCGGCAATTAGATGAAAAGTAGTTTAAGTATCTTATTGCTATTTGGTTTATCGCTAGTAGCTAATGTCCCCGGAAATTGTCAGGAGGTAAAGGCCAAAGTGCCTGAGAGCTATCAATTGATTGCCCACAGAGGAGGAGTGGTCAATGAGGACTTGGCCGAAAATAGTATGGGGGCTTTAAATGAGGCCATCCGTAGAGGATACGATATGGTGGAGATTGATGTGAGGCTGACCAAGGATAGTGTTTTTATTACCCACCATGACTGAGATTTTAAGCGGTATTATGGCGTGGATAAAATGGTCTCAGCGATGGAATGGGCGGAAGTCCAGCAGTTGCAAGGAAATATGGGCCAAAAAGTACTTCGTTTGGAAGAGGTACTTTCGGCCTGCCAGGGAAAGATAGAAGTAATGATTGATAATAAAATGGAGGGCTTTAATAAAAGGTGTTTTAACCGTCTTTTGGGTTTGCTGGACCACTATGAGTTAAGAGAGGGAGCATTGATGATAGGCACGGAAGCATCTACCGAGTTTTTTACAGGGAAGGTGAAGCTCAGCTGCACCAAAAAACAGATCGAAGAAAACAAAAGGAGAATGGATTACCAGCCGAATAATTACTACCTGTTTTCAAGCAATATTGACCGTTCGGATATGGCTTGGGCAAAACAGAACTGTATTCAGGTAGTTGCTGCGGTAAATGCCTGGGCATTTAATAAGGGGAAGCTGAAGAAGGCAGCGAAAAGATCCATTGTACAAATGAAAAGAGCAGGAGTTACCTGCTTCCAAATTGACAGCCAGTTTGAGCCCTTCTTTTATCCTTAAAAAAAGCTAGTTTTAATGACAACTAGCTTGAAATAGCGATTATCGATATTCGGGATTGGGATGATCTTTACTTGATCGGTTATCCCACTTGTCCCGTTGGTTTCCGTGAGCAGGAATACCTTTTTGCTCTTTTAGCATTTTTGCCAAATGCATCAGGTTCCACGTCATAAAGGTGGTGTTTCTATTGGTAAAATCATTTTCAGGACCACCGGAACCCTTGTCCAAATAGGAAGGCCCTGGCCCAGCCTCTCCGACCCATCCAGCATCGGCCTGTGGGGGAATGGTGTATCCCAAGTGCTGAAGGGAGTACAATATATTCATCCCGCAGTGTTTGATACCGTCCTCATTGCCTGTGATCAGGCATCCTCCTACTTTTCCATAGTAGGCGTATTGTCCGGCATCGTTGAGTATGGCAGAGCTGGCGTATAGGCGCTCGATGACCATAGAGGCAACGGATGATTTTTCACCCAGCCAAATGGGACTCCCAATGACCAGGATATCGGCCTCCATTACCTTTTTCTGAATGGGTGGCCAGGCATCAAATTCCCAACCATGCTCCGTCATATCAGGATAGACCCCAAAGGCAATACGGTGATCTACTGCTCGGATAACCTCCGTGGTAATCCCATTGGCTTCCATAATGGCCTG
This sequence comes from Echinicola sediminis, assembly GCF_054777495.1. Taxonomy (NCBI): domain Bacteria; kingdom Pseudomonadati; phylum Bacteroidota; class Cytophagia; order Cytophagales; family Cyclobacteriaceae; genus Echinicola; species Echinicola sediminis. The sequence continues at coordinate 120,220 of NZ_BAAHAP010000003.1, forward strand.
GCTCATATTGATCAAGCCCCAGGTATTGGACACCATGGGGCTTGGCTTTAGTGTGCAGTTCAAGAAAACCGCTTTGATCCCCTTGAAATCGGTTGGATTTTCCTTATTCAGTTTTTTTTGAAAAGTACTCAGTTGCATATCTTTAGTAAGTAGGGTTGTCTAGAAAATATTGCGATCAAGGTATCTGATTTAAGTAAGCACCTATGTGAACAAGCTTCCAAGTAAATGGCTCCGGAAGGGACTTACCTGGTTAACTGCAAGGAACCATATTGTCCAATTAAACGATGGCAAAAGGAAGAAGTTTTGTAAGCATCGCTTATAGACGGTATTAAGGAGAAGGAAATGGACCATCGTTCAGCAAGTTCCCCGTGAAAGCTTATTCGTGGAGGTGGGTACTATTGGGTGGAGGAAAGATACCGGCAAGAATCGTCAAAAGTCCTCTATGGACAACCGGAAAATTCTTGGGTTTATTGATTTTTGTCCGAGAATTCAGGTCAGATAGACAATAGGGCAAAGATAGTATTGGTTTTGGTTGATTTACTTAGAGCAATTACGATTTTTATTTTGCTATTTGCTTGAGTAAACATCATTTAATGGGTTTAATTAGGGTTTATAAGGTTTAAATCCCCGAAGTCAGTACTTCGGGGATTTTTTGTTTTATGAGCTTGGTTAGATGGATAGTTTATATTATGGAATTGATCAGTGAAGTCCAGGCCGTAACCATACGATTTCGAACAGATCCGTTTTTACGCCCCTTGAAGATTTGTTGGAAATATTTTCTGCTGGTTTAGTCCGGTGAAAGGCCCCATATTTCCTGTCTTAATTCAGCTTTGCTATTCCATTATTGGTGGTGCTACAAAAAAAGCTTGCCAATCGTTATAGCAAGCTTTTTTTGTAAGGATTTATATTTATCGTTTAATCGTCGTCGTTGTCGTCATCATCGTCGTCATCATCGTCATCATCCATTTTGCCTAATTTATCATCATATTCACCCACGATGGTTCCTCCGTTGTTTTTAAAGTCTCCGTAAATGGTGATGGAAGAGTCCTCTCCCAAGAATTCAAGACGACCATTTTTGTTCATGTTCATGTTGCCATAGATAACCAGATGCCCCTCAATTTTCATGGTTCCATTCAGGTTAAATACGGTGTTTCTTTTGTTTTGACCTATGGCCAAAGAACCACTCATATTGAATATTCCCTTACTATTGATGTTAAGTTGATTTTGAACAGCCATAGAACCACAGAAGGTAAAGATACCATTGATATTGGCTCCTCTTACGGACAATGAGCCAGCGTAGCCTTCATTGTCATTGGAATTCACATTCAGGTTTGATTTGCCCGAGTACGTAGGTAATCCTTCGCACTGAATTTCGGAAGATCCATCTTCATCCGGTAGGTTGATTTTAAGAATTTGAAGTCCTTGTAAACCTGAAGCAACGAAAAGATATTCATCGTTCGCTTTGACAAAGTTGGAAGAACCAAAAAGATCGAGAACTCCTAGCACTTTCAAGGCTTGGATTCTGTCATCTTCGTCATCGTCATCATCACTTTCATAAGATATGGCCTGAACACCGGCAGCTCCGTTAGCCATGAAAAGGTGGGTCCTGTTAAGGGTTACCGCATTGGTGACTACTTCTTCGCTGTTGAGTCCTTCTGATACAACGAGAATCTCAAATTGGCTTGACTCATCTCCGGAGTTTGTATTGTAAAGGCTTGCTCCATCTTTTCCTTTTGCAACAAACAATTCACCATCCCGGACTTCCATGGTTCTTTTTGCCCCGGAAATGTCTTCGTCCAAATTGATTGTCCTATTAATGGTCAGGTTGTTGGAATTAAGGAAGTTGATGCCTTGATCTCCATCAAAAACGAAAAGTTTGTTGTCTCCATAGGCCACGGATCTAAGGTCAGGAAATTCTTTTGAAGCTTCTATTTCATAGCCATCTTCGTCAAAAACCGTAATGCTTCCATCTGTTCCACTGGTCAGCACGATCTCATTTCCCGTATGCGTGACATCGGTAGCGGAGTAGCCCGAAACCGAATATAATTCAAAACTGGAAGTGAATTTTCCTCCAGAAGTATTTACTACTGCCAGATTGGCTGCTCCCTCTACTTCGAAATCACCATCGATATCCACAGAGGCTGCAATGTAAATCTTGCCATTGGCATATTTAACTGAATTTAGGTCAGCCCCTTTGAAAATAGCCTGACTGGTAATTTTAGGTTCAAGAACATTGCTGATATCAAAAATATCTATTGCACCTAAAAATACAGGCCCCTGAGTATTGTAAGTTACATAAGCATAATCGCCATTGATGTCTACATGAGTGGCTTGTAGGGTGCTGCCTTCATAAACAGGTGCCTCTACTTGCGCTATCAACTCCATCGGTAGGTTATTGGCCAATTCGTCCTCTGCCAAACGTGCACCGGCTGCCCCTCCAATATTGATCCCAACTACCCCGGCATTATCGCTAAGTAAGCGGGAGCTTAAGGAAGTCTCATCATTATTGATTACAATATTTTCGTTATTAGCTGATTCAATCTGTTCATCGGGATTACAGGAATAAAGTATTCCTGCAAAGAGCCCAGCTAAAATGGGTAA